>JAKZYK010000049.1:0-4671 GCA_047514485.1 Gammaproteobacteria bacterium | reverse complement strand
AGCGACGTTCTTCGAGATCGCGGGGGTGTACAAGCGCTACCACTGCCCGCTCTCGCGCACCGTGTTTCTGGGCCGTCCGTCCCCGCGCGAGCGCAACGCGGAAGGCGCGCTGCTCGAAGCCATCGAGGCCGGACTCGAAGCGGCCAGGCCCGGGAATCTCTGCGAGGACATCCACCGCGCCCTGGCGGACACGCTCGCACGGCACGGCCTGGTGAAGGAGGGCCGGTGCGGCTACTCGATCGGGCTCAGCTATCCGCCGGACTGGGGCGAGCGCACCCTGAGCCTGCGCCCCGAGGACCGCACCGTGCTGGTGCCGAACATGACCATCCACTTCATGCCGGCGCTCTGGTTCGAGGACTGGGGCCTGGAGATCAGCGAGAGCATTCGCATCACCGAGTCCGGCGTGGAAACCCTCGCGAGCTGTCCGCGCGCGTTGCAGTCGAAGCCGTGAGCGGTCGAAGTTGGACCGATCCTCATTGAACCGAGCCGCCACCCTATGGAATCGGCGCGCCAACGTTCGCCGTCCTTCGACAAGATGTGGCGCGCAATGGTCGCGTTGTTCCAGTGAACCATTCTCCGCCGGAGGTGATATGGCTCGTCTGAAGGAATCCGCCACGGTTCGCGAGGTGATTGCCGGAGCGCTCCGGCTTGATCTGATTGGCCCGTGGTAAATCCCCTGGCAACAGCGCTATTGACGTGGAGCGAGGAAGGACCACCGTTGGAGGGAGTCTGACGAAGGCGCCGACGCAGCCAGTCCGAGACCCGGAAACGGAGATTGATGCCACTTTTATGTTGTATTTAGTGTTGCAATCGGATTTTTGATCACCTTAAAAGTGGCATAACCAGTGCGGACCCGTGCTACCCTGCCCCGAGTCGAGCCGCGGACAGGAGCCATCCTTCGTGCTGCGACGCCTGTTGATCGACGATCTGCTGGAGTGGAAACGGCAACCGGGCCGCAAGCCGCTGTTGCTCGACGGGGCACGTCAGGTCGGCAAGACCTATGTCATCGACCGGATCTTTGGGCCGCGGGAGTTCCGTCAGGTCCACCGGCTCGACTTCCGGCAGGAGCCGGGCCTCGCGGGCTTGTTCGCGGACAGTCTGAACCCGCGGACAATCCTCTCGAACATTGAGCTGCGTCTCGACTCGAGTATCGACGTCGAGCGCGATCTCGTCTTCTTCGACGAGGTGGGGGAGTGTCAGCCCGCCGTCGATTCGCTCAAATACTTCGCGGAAGCGCTCCCTCAGGTGTTTGTCTGCGCATCGGGCTCCAACGTCGGCTTGCTCGGCTCGTTTCCGGTCGGAAAGGTCCGGCAACTGGAGATGTTCCCCCTCGGCTTCGAAGAATTCCTGATGGCCGCCGGTCGCCCGAGGCTCCTTCAGGCGTTTCGCGAGCGACGGCGCGGGCAGGCCGTCCATCAGGAGCTGTGGCCCCTCCTGCTCGACTACTACTTCGTCGGCGGTATGCCGGAAGCCGTGGCTCACTGGTTCGAGACGACCGGGAGCGTTCGCGAGCGGGCCGCGGGGGTCGGCCGGATTCATCGCGAGCTCGTCATGGGTTATCGGCGGGACTTCGGGAAGTATGCCGGCAAGCTCCATGCGCAACACATCGACGCGGTATTCTCGAACGTCCCGCGCCAGCTCGCCGCCAGCCAGGATGACTCCGTGCAGCGCTTCCGGTTCCGGGACGTGATCGAACGCAAGCACCGCTACCGGGAGTTGCGCGGACCCGTCGACTGGTTGGAAGCGGCGAAGCTGGTACGCAAGTGCTATCCCATCAAGGGGAGACCGAGGGTGCCGCTGTGGGCCCAGGCGCGGCAGAACATCTTCAAGCTGTATCTGTTCGATGTGGGGCTGCTGGGGCACATGCTCGGTCTGACCTATGCCGATCAACGTGCGCAGGACGTGAGCTTCAAGGGCTACGTCGCGGAGAACTTCGTCCAGACCGAGTTGAGCGCGCGGGTGGGGTATCCCACGTTCGGATGGGAACAGGCTCAGGCGGAAGTGGAGTTTCTCCATCGCTGCCTCGATGGAGAGATCGTCCCGATCGAAGTGAAGAGCGGCGCCCGTACCCGCGCCCGCAGCTTGCGATCCTACGTGGAGCGATACGAGCCCCGGTGCGCCATCAAGCTCATCGGTGGCTCCGGCGGCGAGAGGGAAGGCCGGATCGAGACGTGGCCCCTGTATTACGCGCAGCACCTGCGCGATCTGTAGTGGATACCGGTCTTCGCGGCCCGAACACCGGTTGGGCAGCGTTCAACGAAGGGAACTCTGAAAAACCGAACCCCGGGTGCATACCGATGGCAGAGGCGGGGTGAGGTGAGGTGAGGGAATACCGGGGCCCTCACCTCTCTGATCCGGAGTCAGCCAGCCCCCGTCCCAGTAGACAAGCTGATTGTCGCAACACTTGGTTGTGTCTGACGTTATGTATAACTAGTCTGTACATGTGTCGTGTATCCAGCATTTCGAAGCGGAGAAACAAATGACGGCAAGACAAGTCTCGGCAGCGGAATTCAAGGCGAGGTGTCTGCGCATCATCAAGGAGATGAATCGCGACGGGGAGCCGGTGACGATCACGAACCGCGGGCGGCCGGTTGCGGTGTTGTCGCCGGTGCCTACGTCGGACGAGAAGCTCCCTCCGTTCATTGGAATGATGCGGGGCACGGTGCTGAAGTACGAGGAGCCTTTCGAACCGGCGACCTCGCCGTCCGATTGGTCTGCCTTGCGGTGATCTTGTTGGACACGCACGTGTTGATCTGGGCGGCAGAGGACGAGCGGCGGCTCGGCGAGACCGCGCGAGCGACGGTCGAGGAGGTGAGGAGCACCGACCGCGTCGGGGTCTCCGCCATTACGCCTTGGGAGATCGCCCTTCTGGTCGAGAAGGGTCGCTTGCATCTCGCACTGGAGCTCGGAGCCTGGATAACGACGGTGCTCCAGGCGCCCGGCATTGACCTGATACCGATTGAGCCGGAAATAGCGGTCGATAGCGTACGGCTACCCGGCGACTTCCACGCCGATCCCGCTGATCGGCTCATCATCGCCACTGCCCGTTACTGGCGTGTCCCACTCCTGACCGCCGATCACGCGATCCTTGCCTATGCCGCCGAAGGCCACGTGCGGGCGATCGACGCCGCGCGGTAGGACCACCTGCCCAACCCCGAGACGAGACACTTGTACCGGCGGTCGAACGAGACCGAACGGGAACACGCGACGCGAGGCGGAACGCCTGCACGGGGTATCCCGTGAACCCGTCCGCGTAGAGAGGATGGATGGCGGGATCGGTATGCGACGAAGCGGCCTTTGAAGTGGATCATCACCAGCAGGAAGTGGTATGGCTCGTCTGAAGGAATCCGCCGCGGTTCGCGAGGAGATCGCCGGAGCGCTCCGGCTCAATCCGATCGGCCCGTGGGCCGGGCATCCGTTGGCGGACGAGCGGCTGCCGGGCTGGGTGCGGCCGTCCAACTGGTATCTCACGGGGTTTTGGTCCCTCGAGGGGCGCCGGTCGGGCAGCGCGCCGACGCGGACGTGGACGACGAGCCCGAGGTCGCGGGAGAAGCAGGGCTCGGCGGCGACTCTGCGGAAGACCGCAGGGCCGCGAAGAAGGGCTTCTTCCCTTCGTCCATGGGGCTGAGCTTCCTCGTGAGCGAGAGCGTCGAAACGTTGGAGGTCCTCGTCCGTAGGGGCGACTACCGCCGGGTCGAAGCCGAGATCGACGATCCGAACCGGAGCCGTGGCGAGGAAGCCGGCGAAGCGGTGGAGATGGGCAGCCCCGCCGGGGTGCTCCATGCCAAAGCGGTGGTGGCGGACGAGGCATCCGTGTTCATTACGTCGGCGAACCCGACCGCGGCGGCACAGAACCACAACATCGAGCTGGGGCTCCTGGTGCGCAACCGCGCCCTGGCCGCGACCACGGTGATTCACTTTCGCACGTTGATCGAGAGAGACCTGCTACGGCGGTTGCCGAGCGCGTGGCGGGCGGACGTGTGCGACATCGGTACCGCCTCGGTGAGGATCGCTTAGAGTCCCGATCTCATCAAAGTATGCGGCTATCATCCCCGAGATTTGCATCCAAGGAGATCAGGGAATGTTCGAACTGCTGCGATCGAGTTCACTGCGCCAGCTTCTCGCGCGACAGGCGCCGGGGCTCGCCATCTCACTCATCGTCGCCGAGCTGTTCTACAAGTTGGGCAGCTTCACGCTGGAGTGCCTCGGCTTTCTCGCCACCTGGTTCGTGCTCGATGCGATGTTCGCTCTCGTCGCGCGTGCTCTCGCCAAGCCGGCGCAGCGCGGAGCCTGAACGGCACCCGCCGCTCGCACGGACCCTGCGGCACCGGCTTGGGCGGTGCCGGCGGTGTGGATCGAGCTGCGGATACCCGAGAACTTGGGCGGTCCCGCGGGGAAGACGCCCATGATCGACTCGTTGCTCGACGATAACGGCATCCTCGCTGTTATCGACGGTGTCGACGGTGCATTGCTCCGGGAGAGATGCGGATGATCGACTCGTTGCTCGACGCCATGCGGTTCCGCTGCATTGGCCCGCCGCGCGGCGGCCGGGTGGTGGCGGTGGCCGGCGATCCGATCGAGCCCGCGGTGTTCTACTTCGGGGCAGTGGCCGGCGGCATCTGGAAGACCGAGGACGCGGGCGTCACCTGGACCAACGTGAGCGACGGGTAC
>JAKZYK010000048.1:0-12132 GCA_047514485.1 Gammaproteobacteria bacterium | reverse complement strand
CACGATCGGCCAGAGCGCCTCGACGCGGTCGCCGCGCACACAGACGTACCAATCGTACAGATTCGCGGTCGGGTCGCAGTGGCCCGGGATGAGCCGCACCTTGTCGCCGACGGCGAGGCTTGCATTCGACGCGGTCAGATCCACCACCGCGTGCTCGTCGGATGGCTTGAGCACGGCGGCCGATTCGATATCGGCCAACCGCGGCATGCCGCAGTCCGTGGCAAACGCCTTCAGTCCGGCGTCGAGCACCGCGCGCTCCCGCGCCGGCCGGCTCATCACCGTTGCGTAGACGAACAAAGCGTGTTCGAAGGCGGTGAACGGACCACCGGTCTCGTCGAAATTCTTCGCATAGTCCACGTCCATGAAGATGTACGAGCCGGCCTGCAGCTCGTTGTAGACGCCGCTCGCTGCCTCGAACTGCCAGGTACCGGTGCCCGCGCCGGCCACCGTCTCGCACACGATGCCCGTCTGCGCGAGTGATTCGACGGTGGCGCGCGCCATCGAGGCTGCCGCATCGATGGCCTGGCTTCGCTCGGTGTAGTCGCGAATGTGCTGCGCACTGCCCTGATACGCCTGAAGGCCCGCGAACCTCAACCCGTCGATCGACGTCACGCGGCGTGCGAGGGCGAGCGCCTCGCCATCCGGCGTGACACCGCAGCGGCCGGCCCCGACGTCGATCTCCACGAGCACGTCGATGGTGACGCCCGCCGCGGCCGCGGCCGCACCGATCTCGGCCGCATTGCCGGCGTCGTCCACGCACACCCCGAGCTTTACTTCACGCGCGAGCGCCGCGAGACGCTCGATCTTGCGCCGGCCCACGACCTGGTTGCTCACCAGCACGTCGGTCACTCCGGCCATCGCCAGCGCCTGCGCCTCGCTCACCTTCTGGCAGCACACACCGACCGCCCCGAGGGCCATCTGCCTGCGTGCGATGACCGCGCATTTGTGCGTCTTGGCGTGCGGGCGGAGCCGCACCCCGGCGGCGGAGACGTTTGCCGCCATCGCGTCGAGGTTGCGCTCGAAGGCATCGAGATCGATGAGCAGAGTGGGCGTATCGACGTCGGCGAGCCGCATCCCGATTTCAGCCGGTGGATGGTTCATCGCCGGAGATCTCCGTAATCGAAGAACCCGCGCCCGCTCTTGCGCCCGAGACGGCCCGCATCGACCATCTTCCGCAGCAGCGGGCAGGGCCGGTACTTCGAGTCGGAGAACTCCCGGTACATCACGTCCATCACGTCCAGGCACACGTCAATGCCGATGAGATCCGCGAGCGCCAGCGGCCCGATCGGATGGCTCAGGCCGAGCTTCATCGCGAGATCGATCTCCTCTGCGCTCGCGAGCCCCTCGGCGAGCGCGTAGACCGCCTCGTTGATCATCGGCACCAGCATGCGGTTGACGACGAACCCGGGGCTGTCCGCTACCGCAACCGCAGTCTTGCCGAGACGGGCCGCGAGCGACTGCGCGGCCTCGAATGTCGCGTCGGATGTTTGCAGCGCCCGGATCAGCTCGACGAGCTTCATCAACGGCACTGGGTTGAAGAAGTGCATGCCGATCACGCGCTCGGGACGGGCGCATGCGCCCGCGATCTTCGTCAACGAGATCGACGATGTATTCGACGCGAGGATCGTGTCCTCCCGACACACCGCTTCGAGGCTGCGGAAGAGTTCGAGCTTCACTTCGGGATTCTCGGTCGCGGCTTCGATGCAGACGCCGGCGCCGGCCATCTCCTCGATGCCGGTCACGGTCTCGATGCGCGACAGCACCGCGTCCTTCTCCGCCGCGCTCATGCGCTCCTTCTCCACCGCCCGCGCGAGCTGTTTCTCGATCGCGGCCAGCCCCGCGGCCACCGCGTCCGCGCTGATGTCGCTCATCACCACGTCGAAGCCGCTCGCGGCGCATACCTGGGCGATTCCCCGCCCCATCGTTCCGGCGCCGATGACGCCGATGCGTTTCACGTCCATACGTCCTCCGTCATGTGTCACATTCGTTCGCCTCGTCACGACGGAGGGATCGTATCGCGCATTGGCCGGCCAAACGCTACCCCTCTGGCCGCAAATCTCTACACGCTCGCTCGGGGCGACTATCATTCGATGCCCCGGCGCGATGCGAGCGAGCGTGTCCCGACCGCTACGGCCGCCGCACCGTCCCCCGGTGCCCCCGCGCAGACACGCGCGAAGCCGTCCGGGTGCGCGCCACGGCGTGCGCCGCCCGGTGTCCCCGCGCGAGCACGAGCGAGGGGAAACAAACGAAGCAAGAGAGGAAACGATGAGCGAGAGAGTGGAGATCGGCGGCCTCGGCGTCGCCAAGTGCCTGCATGACCTGGTCAACGACGAGATCGCCCCCGGGACCGGGGTCGAGCCGGACGCGTTCTGGCGCTCACTCGCGGACATCGTCCGGGACCTCGAGCCCAAGAATCGCACGTTGCTCGGTCGGCGGGACCGGCTCCAGGCGCAGATCGATGCATGGCACGCGGGACGTACGGCGCAGCCCGTCGATCCGGCCGAGTACCGGGCCTTCCTGGAATCCATCGGCTACCTGCTCCCGGCCGGCAACGATATCCGGGTCGAGACCGCGAACGTCGACGACGAGATCGCGCTGATCGCCGGCCCTCAGCTCGTCGTCCCGGTCGACAATGCCCGCTACGCGCTCAACGCCGCCAACGCCCGCTGGGGCAGCCTCTACGATGCGCTGTACGGCACTGATGTCATCGCCCGCGACGATGACGATCCGGGATCCAGCGGGTTCGATCCCGCGCGAGGCCGACGCGTGATCGCGTGGACGAACGACTTCCTCGACGAGACGGCCCCGCTCGCGGATGGCTCGCACGCCGCCGTCACTGCCTACACCCTGCGCGAGCGCGGCGGCGGCGAAGGCGTCGAGCTCTCGGCCACCCTTGCCGGCGGCTCGCAGACCGGGCTCGCGGACCCCGGACAGCTCGCCGGGTACCGGGAGCGTTCCGGGCAACTGGCGTGCGTGCTGCTGAGGAACCACCGGCTGCACGTCGAGCTGCGCATCGATCGCGAGCACGAGATCGGGAAGCTCAGCCAGGCCGGCGTCAAGGACATCATGCTCGAAGCGGCGATCACCACCATCGAAGACTGCGAGGACGCGGTATCCGCCGTCGACGCCGAGGACAAGACGCAGGTGTACCGCAACTGGCTGGGGCTGATGAAGGGCACCCTCGAAGCCTCGTTCACCAAGGGAGATCAGACCGTCGTGCGGCGCCTCGCCCCCGATCGCGCCTACCTCGCTCCCGCCGGCGGCTCCGTCGAGCTGCCCGGGCGCAGCCTCATGCTCGTGCGCACCGTCGGCATCCACATGTACACCGATTCGGTCCTCGACGGGAACGGCAACGAGATCCCGGAAGGGTTCCTCGACGCGATGGTCATGGTGCTTGCCGCCAAGCACGATCTCGATGGCCCTGGCGAGCTCGCGAACAGCCGCAAGGGCAGCGTCTACATCGTCAAGCCGAAGCTCCACGGCCCGGAGGAGGTCGCCGCCACCGTCGAGCTGTTCGATCGGGTCGAGGACGCACTCGGTCTCGCCCGCGACACCATCAAGATCGGCATCATGGACGAGGAACGGCGCACCACCGTGAACCTTGGCGAGTGCATCCGCGCCGCGAAATCCCGCGTCATCTTCATCAACACCGGCTTCCTCGACCGCACCGGTGACGAGATCCACACCTCGATGGAAGCGGGGCCGGTCATCCCGAAGACGGAGATGAAGGCGGCGCGCTGGATCGCGGCGTACGAGGACTGGAACGTCGACGTGGGGCTCGCAGCCGGGCTCGCGGGCCGCGCTCAGATCGGCAAGGGCATGTGGGCCGCCCCCGATGCGATGGCCGACATGATGGCGCAGAAGATCGGCCATCCCCGTGCCGGCGCGAACACCGCGTGGGTCCCTTCGCCGACCGCCGCCATCTTGCACGCCGTGCACTATCACCGCGAGAACGTGGCGCAGCGCCAGAAGGAGATCGCCCGACGCCCGCGGGCGGCTCTCGACGACATCCTCTCGATCCCGCTCCTCGCGGGCCGGAACCTCGCACCGGACGAGATCCGGAGCGAGCTCGACAACAACGCACAAGGGATCCTCGGCTACGTCGTGCGGTGGGTGGGTCAGGGGGTGGGATGCTCGAAGGTGCCCGACATCAGCGATGTCTCCCTGATGGAGGATCGGGCGACGCTCCGCATATCGAGCCAGCACATCGCGAACTGGCTCCGGCACGGGGTAACCGACGAGGCGCAGGTACGCGCCACGTTCGAGCGGATGGCGGGGGTGGTGGACCGGCAGAACGCGGGCGATCCGACCTACCGCCCGATGTCGCCCGATACGAGCGCGAGCATCGAGTTCCAGGCCGCGCTCGACCTCGTGCTCACTGGGCGCGATCAGCCGAACGGATATACCGAGTGGATTCTGCACCGGCGCCGGCGAGAAGCAAAGGCGGCCCGGGGTTGAGGCCGGCGGTGCTTCCCGCCGGCGCCGCGGCGTGAAGCGATCCGGGATCGGGCCATGCCCTCGTCAGGCGCAACGTTCGGACAACCGCTGCCGGATCTGCGGCAGCGTATCGGTTCCCCAGAAGAGCTCGCCGTCCAGGACGAAGCTCGGAACTCCGAAGACGCCCTCCGCCTCGGCACGACGGTAGATTGCGTCGAGCTCGGCACCGCCGTTCGCCAGGCGCCGGGACCAGGAGTCCACGTCACCGCCCACATCGGCGAGCACCGCGCGGACGTGCTCCGGATCGTCCGGATCGAGCTCACGGCGGAAGACCCGCTCGAACACGAGGTCGTGGAAGGCGCGGAAGATGCCGTCGTCCCTGGCCTGCAACAGACCGACATGCGCGGGGGTCGGATCGAAGATTCGCTTCGTGCCCCGGACGGTGAGGCCCTGGGCAGCGCCGACCCGGCGCACGTTCATGTACATGTACTTGATCTTCCGAAGCTGGCGTTCATTGCGGCCCTCGGCAGGCCCGAACACCTCCTCCAGCGGCGCCGCGTAGGGCCACCAATCGACGGTCACCCCGAAGTCCTCCTCCCACTGGTAGACCTCGGCCTTCGCTACGAACGTGTAGGGGCTGCGAACGTCGGTGTATGCGGTGATTGTCATCGTCATTGCGGTCGTGTGTCCTTCCGTCTGCCTTTCGCCCGACCCGGCCAGCCCGAACCACGCTTTCCGGATTCCCGTTCCACAGGAATCACGACAAATGTGCCGCCGCGATTGGTACTGCACTACATCGTACGGTCCGGGGCAGCCACGGAACCGGGTACGAACAGCTCCGCCACGTCGACCGCGTCGAAGCCGTAGCACGCGCCGCAGAACTCGCAGGTGACGTTGACCGCGCCTTCGTCTTCGAGGGTCGACTCGCACTCGCTCCGGCCAAGGGACTGTAGCGTGGAGCGGACCCGCTCGCGCGAACACGTGCAGGCGAAGCCCCAGCGTTCGGGCTGAAACACCCTGCACCCTTCGTTCACGAACAGGCGCCGCAACAGCGTGTGCGCATCGAGGTTGATCAACTCGCGCTCCGTCACCGTGTCCGCGAGCATGATGCTGCGCTCCCACGCTTCGGCGCGCTCGGTATCGTCGACCGCCACCGCATTGCTCACAGGCAGCTTCTGGAGCAGGAGCCCGGCGACTGCGGCGCCGTTGCAGGCCAGCCACAACTTCGTGGGGAGCTGCTCCGAGCGGGCGAAGTAATGCTCGATGACTCCGGAGAGCGACGACTCGTCGACCTCGACGATCCCCTGATAGCGGCGATCCGCGTCTGCCCCCGGATCGACGGTGATTGCGAGGCACGCATCCCCGATGAGATCCGGCAGCGCCGATGCCTCGCCGAGATCGGCGAACCGCACCAGACCGCGTAGTGTGCGGGTGCCGGTGGCTTCGACCACGAGCAGGCTGACCGGACCCCTGCCCCCGCGGGCCTGCAGAGTGAGGGTGCCGTCGAGCTTGATGGTGGCGGCAAGCAGTGCCGTCGCCCCCATGCACTCACCCAGTACGGTACGCAGCGGCCCCGGATAGCTGCGCCGCTCAAGCACGCTCTTCCAGGTGGCATCGAGATGCACGAGCTCGCCCCGGATCCCCAGACCTTCAAGGAGAAAACGGTGAAGGGTGTCGCCGCCAGCGTGCGTTGATTCCCGATGCCCGGACATCGGGCGACCATCGCACGCAGCACCGCGCGATGTCCACCCGCGCCGCGGCGATCACGCCCGCGGCCGGACCCGACTCGAGTATCCGGGCCGGGGTATCCGCGGCCCGCCGTGCGCTCATCAATCCGCCGTTCGAGGGTGAAGTGGCTCAGCCGAAACCGATGACCCCATGGCTTTGAGCAATCTCCTTCACAATCTGCGTCTGCTGTTCGCAGAAGCCAATCAAATTGTGTGACTGTTTCTCACGAGCACTCGGAACCAACAATCCGTCCGCGCCCAGGAACGCGCAGGCCTCGGCGACCTCCTGGGAACGCGGATACTCCTTCGGCCGCTCCAAATAGCTCAACTGGCCGTAGACCGGGACATCCAGCCCGGTGGAAGACAGCGCTTCAAGGTCAGGAAAGCGCATCACCGCCTCAAGAGATACAGTCAATTCGAATAGTTCATAGCGGATCTTGGAAGGCGGAATGGGCTGGCCTCTGTAAAGATGAAACCGTCGTTCGGCGAGTGCGGCCTCCCGGGTTTCCGAGGTGTAGAACAGGTCAAGCGTACCGTCGTCCCAACGCCCCCCGGATCGCCAGCATGCAAGGGGATCGCGGCCCTCACGGACCGACCGCCACACGGTTCCAGCGTAGGGGTCTGCTCGACGGCTTCCAGCGCGTCGAGCAATCGCTGATCTCGTATCTGGCGCTCGGCCTGTGCGCGGTTCCTTCGCGCCATCGTCAGAGATACGCATCCGCATCGAGACGATCGAGGATCGCGATCACTTCTTCGGTCCGCTCGCCATGGATAAGGTCGACGGCCCGTTCGCCCTCCAACTGCGGATGCCGTGCGTAAAGCCAGGCGCGTACTTCTTCCTGGCTGTAGTACTCGCTGAGCCGCATCACTACGTAGGACAAGTCCGACATGATGAGTTGCGTCTTGGGATGTGGCGACTTCTGACCACGTGCCCAACGGGATACGGTTGCCCTGGAGACGCCGGTAAAGTTCGCGATGTCGATCCCCTTCAACCCCCCGGTCTGCTGCAACCGCTCGATGAACTGCACAACTGGCTTCGTCTGTGTCTGAGTCATGCCGAACTCCATACCGTCGCTGCGGCCGGCGCTTGCCGCCTTGGTGGCTGAATGATTAGGGCGCGAGCCGAAGTTGATGATGTCGGCGCCGCTTGCGCGAAGCTCCCGC
Organism: Gammaproteobacteria bacterium; assembly: GCA_047514485.1. Lineage (GTDB taxonomy): Bacteria > Pseudomonadota > Gammaproteobacteria > HK1 > HK1 > HK1. Next base: position 4,804 of record JAKZYK010000048.1, on the reverse strand, counting down.
ACCCGATCCGCGAGCGCGATGGACGGCGACAAGGCACTGCGTTGAATTCGCCGGGCGAATTTCATTGGCCGGACCTGTAGCAGGAATGGGTACGGGATAGCTGCAGTCCACAAGTCACGAACGATTCTCCGTCATATTGCATGACGCTTCACAGAGAAACTCCTTGCGTCGCGATCTTCGTCCCGGCCCGATACGATCGAGCGACGCAATCGCAACGCACACGAATCCGTACCGTGCCTCCGAATACGCCGCGCGAACCCGGTCCACGCTGCCCATGACGAAAGATTCGACACCGCGCGCGGTGCTGCTCGACGCCGCGGGAACGCTCATCGATGTTTCAAGTCCGCTCGGCGATACGTATTCGCGGCTCGCGCTGGATTTCGGCGGCGATCTCGACCCCGATACCCTGACGGCCGGGTTCCGGACCGCGTTCGCCGAAACCCCGCCGATGGCGTTTCCCGGCCGGCGCGGCGCGGACCTCGACCGCGCCGAACGCGGCTGGTGGCGCACCCTGGTCGAGCGCGTGACCGGCGCGGCCGGTGGCGTCCCCGAGTTCGATGCCTATTTCGATCGGCTCTATGCGCACTACGCGAGCGCACAGGCTTGGCGGGTGTACCCCGAGGTTTCCGCGGTGCTCTCGACGCTTCGCGAGCGCGGCGTCGCCCTCGCGGTGGTGTCGAACTTCGATTCACGACTGCCGCCGTTGCTCGACGCGTTGGGGCTCGCGACGTTTTTCGACGCGATGGTGTGCTCGGGAGAAACCGGGGCGGCGAAGCCGGACGGAGCGATCTTCGCCCACGCGCTCGCGGCTCTCGGCGTCGAGGCATCCGAGGCGCTGCACGTCGGCGACAGCCGCGTGGCCGACTACGACGGCGCGCGCGCGGCCGGCATCGAAGCGCTCCACGTCGTCCGCGGTGCGGCATCGAACCGCGCCGGGACCATCCCGGATCTGCGCGGCATACCGAGTTGTCTTGCTGGACCCGGCGGAGAATCTCTCTTCAGCCGCAACGTGAAATAGCCCTGAATATCGGTAGTAGCTGATCTCGGTCCGGCGCCTTCGAGGAGAGACCTCAGTACCCCGCCGCGGAGGTACGCCACACCGGCCCCGAACCGGCCCGGAGCACACCGCGGCGCGGCTCCCGGGTGACGGCGGCAACGCGGCCGAAGTGCAGGCTGCCCGGATTCTCCTCCACCACGACGACCTCGTGTCCCGCGCGGGAGAGGCGGCGCCGAACTACCGCGGGTATCCGCGCATCCACGTAGGTCTCGTGTCCCTGGCAGTGCACGCGCGGGTGATCGATCGCGCGCTGGATGCGCATGCGGTGATCGGCGACGTTCATGAACGCGTGCAGCACCGCGGTCTCGATCCGGTAGCCGCCCGCGCCGGCGCCCGCGAAGCGTCCCTCCCCCTGGCGGGCCGCGACCAGCACCGGGGCCGCGAAGATCGGCATCTTGCCGGGCTTGATCGCATTGGGGTGGTCCGGGCGCGGATCGAAGTTCTGCATCGCGTTGTTGAGCACGATGCCGATCTCGGGTACGTAGACGAGCGAGCCGAACGCACCGCCGATGCCCATACAGATGCTCGCCATGTTGCCTTCGCGGTCCGCCGCCGCGGCCTGGCTGGTCCCCGAGACGCGCGCCGTTCCGGGCCGCGTCTCGATTCGCTCCGGCGCATCGACGAACCGCTCGTACGGCCACGGATTGCCCGCTTCGACCGGCCGCGGCAGCGCCTTCCGCACACGCATCGCCCGGCGCCGATGGGCCGCGAAGCCGGCGTGCGCGAGCCCGTTCACCGGTGCGTTCTCGAAGTCGGGGTCTCCGTAGTGGGTCATGCTGTCGGCGAACGCGACAGCGAGCGCCTCCGCGACGAGGTGCCGGTAGGCGTGGGAATCGCTCCCGTAGCGGCGCAGGTCGAAGTGTCCGAGCAGATTCAGCGCTTCGTAGCCGACCTGGTCGAAGCAGGTGATGTAATCAAGGTTGCGGTAGCGCTGCGGCCATTCGCGCAAGATGCGGGTGCGGTAAGCATCGAGGTCGGCGCTCTCGAGGATCCCGCCGTGCGAGCGCACGTAGGCATCGATCGCCTTCGCTGTCCTCCCCGCGTAGAACCCGCGCTTTCCACGAGCCGCGATCCGGCGCAGCGTGCCGGCGAGCTCAGTGCCGTCGACCCGGTATCGCTGTTCACTCTGATACGGGACGCTTGGGAGCGCGCCGCCCGGCATCCATACCGCCTGGGTGTCGGGAAACGCATCGAGATGGCGGCCGACCTCGGCCAGCGCGAGAAGATCGAACCATGCGATCTCGATACCCTGCTGTGCCGCCTCGATCGCGGGCGCCATCACCTGCGCAAGCGGAAGACGGCCGAGCATCGCATGGGCATCGCAGCATCCGGCGACCGCCCCTGGGACCGCGGCGGCGAGGAACCCCCGCTCGGCGCGATCGCCCACGGTGCAAGGGTGGCCGTAACAGGCCGGCGCGCGCGAGCCATCCGGCTCGAACATGTGAGGCGTCGCCGCGAGCGGTGCACGCGCGGACCCATCGAAGCTCAGGAAGCCGCCGCGATCGGGTGCATAGGCCGAGATACGGGCGTAACCGCCAAGCCCGCACATTGCCGGCTCGACCACAAACGCGGTAAACGCGGCGCCGACCAGTGCATCGAACGCGTTGCCACCCTCCTGCATGATGCGTATGCCGGCGTCGGCTACCGCCGGATGTCCACCGGCGCACACGCCGCGTTCGGCTTCGACCGGAGTGCGCGAGTAGACAGGTTCGCTACGGCGGGAACGCTTCGCCATGGATGGGCCTCCTCGGAGCACACGAATCAACGAGCCCCGGAACCTCCGCGATTCCGATCCCCGACTCGCCGCCGCCGCAGTAGAGCAGGTACGTCCTGCCGTCTTCCTCGTACACGCAAGGATCCCGGAGCTGGCGAACGAGGCGATTGATCTCGCCGCGCACCGACGGCTCGACGCTCAAGCCGGCGCCTTCCCAGGCATGTTCGGGCTCCAGCACCACGCGAGCGCCGGCGTCGCGCCATTCCGTCCACTCGCCGTCGAGCCGTACGCGCGAGTGGAGGATGCGCTCCGGCACATCGCCGACCTTCGACCAGAAGACGTCGAGCGCATCGCCGGTGTAGCGCACTGCGGCATGACGCATCTCCGGACAGAACAACACGGGACCCGGCTCGAATCCGCCAAGCCCGTCGCGGGATCGGCGCAGCTCTCCCGGCATGACCAGCGCGTAGTGCCACCCCTGGTGCCGGAACACGCGAAAGTAGGAGTTGCCGAGTATCTCGCGGCGTGCCTCGAAGGTGATGCCGTCCGCGGACACCGCGACCCGGGTGCGTTGCTCACCGTCATTCAGCATGCCGTGGTAGTACATCCGAATCTCGCGGCGGTCATGGTCTGCATGCACGTCGGGCGACGCGATGTGGGGATGCAGATAGTCCTGCTCAATCGAAACCGCCGCATCCCGGCGTGTTCCCTCGCTGATGCCGTCGGGATCCGGACGCACGGTCGCGAAGTGCGACGCCTCCAGCGTGAGCGTCCCCGGCGTATACATGCGCCACGGGCCGGCGAGCGCGTCCGCACAGGCAAGCCGGATGTACGAGCCCTTGTGGTCGGCGAAGTACAGGTAGTACCGGCCGAGCGGCTCCTCGATCCATTCGGGGACCCGGATGAGCGATGGGCCGTTGATGTTCGAGCCCATCCGATCGTCCATGTGGGGCCGGACGACCGGTTCGGCGGAGAGCCGTACGGCGCGGACCGTGCTCATGTCACACCTCGTTCATGCGAATGCATCTCGACCGGCGGGGACCGGGCACCCGGCCGTCATCGTCTCCGGATTCCGATGACGCTGCCCTTGTCGGCAGGCGCCGGCAGAGCGGCATGCGTGCGCCCCACCGCGGCCAGCACCTCCAGCCGATCCGGCGGAAAGGGAGTGGAGCGTCCGGTGACGGTGTCGACATGCATGCACATGAGTTCGTTCGTCGCCGCGAGGTATCCCTCCGCATCGTGATACAGGGAGTGGAAGAGATGCAGGCGCTTTTCGTCGACATCGAGGACCTGGGTCTCGAACCGCATCGGCGCACCCTCCTTCATTTCGCGGTGATAGGAGACATGCATCTCGCGGACGTAGAGCGTGCACCCGGTGCGCTCGATGTAGTCGAGATACAGACCGGCGTGGTCGAAGAACGCGTCGGTCGCGAAGTCGAACGCGCGGACGTAGAACGCGACGTTGAGGTGATGGTTGTAGTCGACCCACTCGGGGCGGACCACGTCTCGATACAACACCAGCGGCGGGTGGCTCATCGACGGCTGATCCTCTCCACTCCTGCCTCGAGCGCATCAACGCTCGCGTCTCCATCCGGCGACGCTTCCCCTTCGCGAGCGAGTTTGCGGTAGATCGACTCCCGGATCTCGCCCGCACCGGCGCGCTCGCCGGCCAAGTCCTCAACGATACCTTGCAGCGCCTGCTCCGCGCGCCAGGCTCGGGCGAGCGCACGCATTCTCGCCTCCGTCGATTGGTCGAGCCGATCGTGTGCGAGCCCGGCTGCCGCCAGCGCCTCGTGCAGGTCGGAGCGAGCGGTATCGAGATCCGCGGACAGACGAGCCTCCTCCGCCTCATCATCCTCGCGGGCGGGGATCGATGTCCGCTCCCGCACGCGTTCGGTGACGAGAGAGAGCCCATGACGCCGCGCCCGCACCGCGTCCTCGGTCCAGATCTCGGGGACCTCGAGCCGAAGCGACTCGAACCTGCGCCGCGCGCCCATGCGCCGCCACGCTCGATCCTGGCCGGTCCACAGCAG
>JAKZYK010000047.1:0-4086 GCA_047514485.1 Gammaproteobacteria bacterium | reverse complement strand
GCCGAGGGACCACCACTTCTTCTGGACGTCAGGCTTGGCGAACCACTTGATGTACTGGAGCGCCTGATCCTTCTTGTCGGAGTAGGAGACCACGGAGATCCCCTGGCCGCCCAGGGTCGAAGCCTCGACCTTCTGGCTCGGATTGACGAAGAATCCGGACTTCTCGCCGCCGACCTCGGGATCCTTGGCGACACCGGGGAAGAACGCGAACCAGTTCATCTGCATTGCCACCTGACCGGACTTGTAGGCATCGAGGTTGGCGACCATGTAGGCGTCCGAATGTCCCGGCGGGGCGCAGCATTGGTACATGCCTTTGTAGAACTCCAGCGCCTCGGCGGCGGCGGGGCTGTTGACGTAGCCCTGCATGTCATAGGGCTTGTCCGGGTTCTCGTACTGGAAGCCCCAGGAGTAGAGGGCGGCGGTCACGCCCATGGTGATCCCTTCGGAGCCGCGCTCGGTGTAGATGGCAGCGCCGTAGACCTTCTTGCCGTCGATATCGCGGCCCTGGAAGAACTCGCCGACTTCGCGCAGCTCGGTCCAGGTCTTTGGCGGCGCCAGATCGCGGCCGTGTTTCTCCGTGAATTCAGCCTGTAGCTCGGGACGTTCGAACCAGTCCTTGCGATAGATCCATCCGAGCGCATCGCCCATGGCCGGCAGCGCCCAGTAGTTGGGCGAGCCCTTCGGCCAGGTCGAATAGGCGTAGACGGTCGCGGGCAGGAAGTCATCCATGGAGATCCCTTCGGCGTCGAAGAAATCGTTGAGCTTCACGTAGTGGCCGTTCTCGGCCGAGCCGCCGATCCACTGGCTGTCGCCGATCAGCAGGTCGCAGAGCTTCCCGCCGGAGTTCAATTCGTTGAGGAACCGATCGGCGAAGTTCGTCCAGGGCACGAACTCGAACTTCATCCCGATTCCGGTCTCGGTGGTGAAATCCTTCGACAGCTCGACCAGAGCGTTGGCCGGGTCCCAAGCCGCCCAGCACAGTGTGAGCTCGTCTTGCGCCTTGGCCGGGGCGATGCTGATCGCCAGAGTGGCGAAGCCGCCGGCGAGCGCGGTCATGATGCGTTTGTTCATCTCTCTCTACCTCGGTGGTCACGGGTCCGCCGCTACGGCGGGTGGAGTTGAGCTTAGCAACTGAACTCTACGTTTTCACTAAACTCTTCGGGCATCGCATACTTGCCCGGCCGGCGCGCGCGCGCTAGGTTTCGCCCCCGTGAGCCCGCCCGCGTCCACATTGCATCCGCACCCCAAGCCGCTCGTGTGCGTGTCGGCGAGCATGATGGTGCTGGAGAACAGACGCCATTTCGTCCACGCCACCGGCGCGAAGAACATCGATGCGGTCGAGCGGTTCGCCGGCTGCGTGCCCGTCATGCTGCCGGCGCTGGGCGACCGGCTCGACGGCGAGTCCTTCGTCGAGCGTATCGACGGATTCGTGCTCACCGGCGGGCGCGCCAACGTCGAACCCCATCACTACGACGGCCCGTCCTTCCCCGACGACGAGCCGATCGATCCCGAACGCGACGCGACCACGCTGGCGATGGTGCGCGCCTGTGTCGCGGCCGATGTGCCGGTGTTCGGGATCTGTCGGGGCATCCAGGAGATGAACGTCGCTCTCGGCGGCTCGCTGCACTACCGGCTGCACCTGCTCGAGGACAAGGACGACCACCGGATGCCTCGGCGCGACGACGTGACCGTCGAGGAGATCTTCGAGCCGCGCCACCCGGTGCGCCTCACCCGGGGCGGCTTGTTCGAGCGGCTCGCCGGCGCCTCCGAGGTCATGGTGAACTCCTTGCATGGCCAAGGGATCGACGAGCTGGCCGGTGCGCTCGAGGTCGAGGCGGTTGCCCCCGACGGGGTCATCGAAGGCGTGCGGCTCAAGAACGACCGCACGTTCACCGTCGGGGTGCAGTGGCACGCGGAATGGAAGCCCGAGGAGCACGAGCTCTCGCGCAAGCTCTTCGAGGAGTTCGGTCACGCCGCGCGTGCCCGCGTCCGCCTCCGAACGCATCTTGGCTCGAAGGCGTTCAAGCGATCGCCGCGCACCGGCGCCGGCCCTCTCGGAGCCTCGCGGGCAGGCTGATCCGGACGCCTCGCGCGCTGATCGCGGCTGGCGGCGCCGCGTTGAAACGCACCGTTGAAGGACCGGTCCCATGGCGCCGGCTCCGCTTCCGGCGCTCGCCCCGCGAGGACTGCGACCACTATCCCGACTCGACGCGCCGCCGCCTCTGCGGACCCGCCGCGGGAGACGGCATTCGTATCGCGGAACAACAGGATCAAGGCGCACCTTTCGGCATGTCGTCCGGCCCTTGCCTATAGCCAGTGCTGCCGAACGGGGCGAATCTCGGCAATGGCCACGAAATCCCGATCACGGTGGACGAGGAGCGCGTCATGTTGACGGGCGAGCTCTGCGATGCAGCAGTCGATGGGGCTCCGGATGGTGTGGCCGCGCCGTCGCAGATCGAAGTAGATGCGGGCGGCGTTTCGCCACGTATCGGCTCCTGCCTCGAGATAGTCCTGATGCTCGAGGTAGACGGCAAGCACGCTCCATTCGCTCTCGTCACGCGCCCCTTGCAGCAGCTCCAATTGGTTGAAGCGCGTGAGCACCATGTCATCGTCCCCTGTCACGCGCTTCAAGGCGTCTCGCACTTGGCCGGCAGGGTCGCGGAATACGTCCACCCAGACCGAGGTGTCAACCAGAACCATGGCGGGTACGTCGCATAGCCTTGTAGTCGAAGTCGTCCTGGAGCCGGATCTTGCCCGCTAGATCGGTCAGATCACGCTTGCGATGCCGGCGCACCAGCTCCTCCAAGGCCAAGTGGACGAGCTCACGCTTGGTACGGACCCCGGTGAGCGAAAATGCCTCTTGCACGAGATCGTCATCAAGCATGATGTTGGTTCTCATGAGTCCGGGTGACTCCCATGGTTTGGTGTATTGGAATGTGTATTGTACACGTGTGCCTGCGGGCTCGTGCTGCGCCCGCGTTTGAGAGGCGCCGCGCCCAGCACGAAGGAGAGATCTATCCCGATGACGCACGCATCACCGATCGATACCTGGATCGAGCTCGCGGATAGACGCAAGCTGGCGGCTCGACTGTGGCGGCCCGAGACGGATACGCCCGTCCCCGCCATTCTGGAGTATCTGCCGTACCGCAAGCGTGACGGCACCGCGCCGCGCGACGCCACCACCCATCCGGTATTCGCGGCTGCGGGCTATGCCTGCATCCGGGTCGATATTGCCGGCACCGGGGATTCGGACGGCGTCTTCGACGACGAGTATTCGGAGCAGGAGCTCCGCGACGGAGAGCAGGTGATCGCCTGGATCGCGCGCCAGCCGTGGTGCGACGGCAACGTCGGCATGATCGGGATCTCCTGGGGCGGGTTCAACGGGCTGCAGCTCGCCTTTCGCCGTCCGCCGGCGCTGAAGGCGGTCGTCACCTGCTGCTCCACCGTGGACCGCTACGCGGACGACATCCACTACATGGGTGGCTGCCTGTTGACCGACAATTTCAACTGGGGCGCCCAGATGCTGGCCTACCAGTCCCGACCCCCCGATCCGGCGCTGCGCGACGACTGGCGCGAACGCTGGATCGAGCGGATCGAGACGCTGCCCTTCCTCGCCGCCCGCTGGCTCGAACATCCCGCCCGCGACGCCTATTGGCGACACGGCTCGGTCTGTGAGGATTGGCATGCCATCGAGGCGGCGGTGCTGGCCATCGGCGGCTGGGCGGATGCCTACGTCAATGCGCCTCCGGCGCTCGCCGCGAACCTGTCCGCGCCCGCCAAGGCGTTGATTGGGCCATGGGAGCACAAGTACCCCCATATCGCCCGGATCGACCCCGCGGCCTTCCACGGCGAGGTCATCCGATGGTTCGACCGCTGGCTCAAGGGCGAGCGCAACGGAGCCGAGGAGCTGCCCGCCTATCGCGTATTCATTCAGGAGCACCGCGAGCCTCCTTCGCCGCTGTACGGACCGCGGGCCGGGCGCTGGGTCGGGGAGGCGGCCTGGCCGTCGCCGAACGTCGGCTCACGGACCCTGCATCTGGGGATTTCCTCCGACACGCTGTCCCATCGACGTGCAGCGTCGTCGGA
>JAKZYK010000046.1:0-5566 GCA_047514485.1 Gammaproteobacteria bacterium | reverse complement strand
GTCAGCTCCTGGATCGAGATCAGCGACACGATGGACGAATCCTTCACCAGGGTGATGAACTGTCCGGCGAGCGGCGGCACCACCCGCTGCACCGCCTGGGGCAGGATCACGTAGCGCATGAGCTGCAGGCGCGAGAGTCCGATGCTCAAGCCCGCCTCGGTCTGGGTCTTCGGGATGGACTGGATCCCGGCCCGCACGATCTCGGTCACATACGCCCCTTCGAACATGGCGAGGCAGATGATCCCCGAGATCACGTTCGAGATGAGCGGCGGCGGCCCGAACAACACCTCCATCCACGCCAGCGTCTCGGGTGGCGCGTGGCGTACGAACTCCTCGATGCCGAGCAGAGGCATGATCTGGCTGCTGATGAAGAAGTAGAAGATGAAGATGAAGACCAGCGGCGGGATGTTCCGGATCAACTCGACGTACACCCGGCTCAGCATGCGCGGGAACAGGCGCCGGGTGGTGCGCATGACCCCGAACACCACGCCGATGACCGCGGCCAGCACGATGCCCCACAGCGCAAGCCGGATCGTCGTGTAGAGACCCTGCATCAACAGGTTCGCGACCCACTGCTGCCGCTCCTCGTCCCAGCGGTACAGGTAGTTCGGGATGATGGACCATTCCCAGCGGTACTCCAGGACCGTATCGACCCGGTAGTAGACGTACACGATCGCCGCGATCAGGACCGCGAAGATCGTGAAGTCGATCCAGCCGAGCCGGGGTTTCCTGCGATGGAACGCCATCGTCGCGTGCGCCGGGGGGGGACCCGGCGCCGCGCGGCGCCGGGTCCGTTGCCGACTACTGCTTCAGGTCGACCTGGTCCGCCCAATCGGTGGTCTTGAACCAGTAGGTGTGGCTCTTCTGCAACCAGCCGTTGCTCGTGTTCGCGACGATCCAGTTGGAGAAGAAGTTCAGTGCATCGGGGTCACCCTTGCGCAGACCGAACGCCTCGTCGCCCTTGGTCAGGTTGTCGGTGGTCGGCAGAAATACCTTGTCACCGTAATTGTGGACCAGAAGCGTCGGCTTCGGGTACGACGAGACGAACGCGTGCGCGTTGCCGTTCAGCACTTCCTGCTCCGCCTGGGCGTCGTCGTCGAACTTTCGAGCCGTTGCCTTCGGGAACAGCTCGTCCACCGCGTCGCAGGACGTCGCGCCGCGCCGGCACGCGAAGGTCACGTCGGAGCTGTTGTAGTCGCCCGGCCACATCATGCCCTCGGTCATCGCCGTGTTGGCCGCGATCCCCATCCCCGAGTGCGCGTACGGAGTGGTGAAGTTGATGGTGAGATTGCGCTGGGCGCGGATGCTCATACCGCCGATGATCACGTCGAACTTCCCGGCGAGCAGGGCCGGAATGATGCCGTCCCAGGCGGTCGGGACGAATTCGATTTCCACGTCCATGTCCGCCGCGACCTTCTTGGCGACGTCGATCTCGAAACCGACCAGCTCTCCCTTCTTGTCGCGCATCGCCCACGGCACGAACGTCGACATGCCGACCTTCAGCGCCCCGCGCTTCTTGATCGTCTCGATGACGCTCTCGGACGAAAGCTGCTGCTGCGCGCTCTGCGCGGCGGCGCCGGTCGCGACAGCCAGGCCGAGCACGGCGGCCATCCCCAGTTTCAACCCTGTTTCGGACAAGCTCATTTCCTTCTCCCTTTCTCGTGGTGGTGAATTGACGGGCAGACCGCGCATGTCATTCGCGCGCCCGGACACGGTGCTCGAGGTAGCTGACGAACACCGACAAGGTGACGGTCAGCACCAGGTAGATGGCAGCGACCGTCATCCAGATCTCGAAGCTCAGAAACGTGTCCGCGATGATGTTGCGGCCCTCGGTGGTGAGATCGAATACCGCGATCACGCTGACGATCGCCGAGTTCTTGATGAGCGAGATGATCAGCCCGGTCAACGGCGGAAGCATCAGCGGCACCGCCTGCGGGAGGATCACGTAGAGGTAGCCACTGGTACGGTCGAGCCCGATGCTGTCGCTCGCCTCCCATTGACCGCGCGGAACCGACAGGATCCCGGCCCGGATCACCTCGCATGCGAACGCGCCCTCGAACACCGACAGGCACGCGACCCCGACCCAGAACCGGTCCATGCCGATGATCGGGCCGAGGACGAAGTAGAACAGGTAGATCTGGATCAACAGGGGGGTGTTGCGGACCGCTTCGAGGTAGACCTTGGAGACGACCCGCCCGGCGTAGGAGTCCGACAACCGCAGCAGGGCCGTGACCAGCCCGATCGTGAGGGTGATGCCGATGCTCCAGGCAGTGATCTCCAGGGTGACCACCAGCCCCTTCATCAACGGCCCCCAGATCAGCTCGCCGTCCACGACGCGATAGATGAAGCGGGGGACCCGGTACCACTGCCAGTTGTACCCCATGCTCGACGCGCCGGACACCGTCAGCCACAGCAGGCCGCCGGTGAACACGGCGAACTGAAGGGTGTCGAACCACGGTGCGTTCCACCAGCGCCCGCGGCGGACGAGCTTCGGTGGGGGGCGGGCGGCGACCATCGGCGCGTCGATTGGCGGATCCTCCGAAGGCTCAGGTCCCTCCGCCGCGGCCCGTCACCGACGGCGGGCCCGATTGCGGCAGCATAGCGGACGGCGAAGATAGCAGATTCGCCAGCGCCAGGACGCAGGCTTCGGTAGTGGCTCAGTTTGGAATCCGTATCCTGCTGGGGAGGGGAGTCCCCCCGGTAGGTCGGATTAGCGATGCGTAATCCGACACAGGGCCGCGATGCGATGTCGGGTTACGCCTTCGGCTAACCCGACCTACGGGAGAAATCGAAACTGAGCCACTACCCAGGCTTCATCGGGGTGGGCAGGACACGCAGTGACGCCTGCACAGGCAGGAGGACTCGATCGGCACGTCGGTCCTGGCGAGCGCCAGGGCGAGCCGCGGGGCCACCAGCCGAGCCTCGGTGCTCTTTCCAAGACGCACGAGGCATTCGTGGAAGCCGTGCAGGCTCCACACGTTCTCCGGGTGCCGGCACGCCCGCGGCACGGTGTCGTCGAGCCCGAGATCGGCGAGGTAGACGGCCTCCGCCTCCTCGACCCGTCCTTGCTCGAGCAGGAGCGCGCCGAGCGCGTGCCGCGGCGGCTGCATCCAGCCCCAGGGCTCGTCGTAGGGCAACGCCTCGGACAGCCGGATGGCCGTTCTCAAGTGCTCGAACGCGGTCTCGTGCTCGCCCCTGCGATAGCTCACCTCGCCGTGCAGCATCTGCGCCGCAATGGCGAGGATGTCTACGCAGGTGTTGTTGAACACGGTCCGCGTGCCGGGCACCCGAGCCGCCGCGGCCTCGAAACGCTCCCGCTCCGCCTCCGCCGCGGGCACGTCCTCCAGCACCGCGTGCGCGAGTCCCTTGGCGTAGTGCAGCATCGCGGTAGTCGCGCAGTAGAGCGTCCCATCCTCGGGTAGCGGCATCGCGATGATCTCGCGCCACCTGCCGAAGCGGATGGGCGCGTGCACCTGCATCGCCACGAAGCCTTCCAGCCAGTCCGCCATCGGCGGGCTCTCCACCCGGAGCGCCGTTTCGGGAATGGCCGCCAACATGCCCGTCGTCGCCTCCATCGCGGCCCGGTGCTGGCCGAGGAACATCGCCCCGTAGAGCATGAAGTGGTAGTTGTGCGCAAACGACAGCGTGTGCCAGACCCCGGGGGCTTCATCGTGTTCGAAGAGCTTCCGATCGGCAGCGACGGCGCTCCTGTTCCATTCCACCACCGCCTGGTAGTACCCGCACTGGATGTCGATGTGGGTGGGCATGTGCCGAAGGTGGCCCCCATCGGGCACGAGCTCGCGCAGGCGATCGGCGGCGCGGAGTGCGTGTTCCGGATGTGGGGACATCTCCAGGGCGTGGATGTACATGTGCAGCAGGCCGGGATGGTCCGCGTCGCCCGCGGCTTCCCGCGCCGCGATGCTCCGTTCGAGCGCCCCGATCGTCTCCAGGGTGTCTGCGCCCTCGGCCGGCTCGCCCGTCCCGAGGTCCCACAGAGCCCAGGGGGTGCGGTTCATGAGCGCTTCGGCGAACAGCGTGCACACGTCCGGGTCACCCGGAAACGATCGATATACCTCGCGCATCGCATCGGCGTAGTCGTCGTTCCACCGGCCGAAGTCGCCGGCCGGCTCCGAAGACGGATACCGCCGCGCGAGCGCCTCGATGAGCGCACGCTCGACCGGCTCGGCGTTCCCGATGCGATCGAGCGCCTGCCGGGTGGCGGTCCGGACCGTGTTCAACGTGGCTGCGAGCTCGACCGGATCGAACTTCTCCCACGGCTTGTTGTAGTAGGGCCCGGAGGCGTACCCGATGCCCCACCAGGCCATCGCGCAGTCGGGATCGTACTCGGCCGCCCGCCGGAAGCAGCGCACCGCCTCTTCGTGGCTGAATGCGTAGCACCACACGAGGCCCCGGTCGAACCAGCGTTGCGCCTCGGCCGAGCGGGTCGAGACGTTGCGTGAGCAGGTCCCGAGATCGTAGTCGTAGTCAGTGCCCACTCTTTCCTCTCCTTCGGGACACGACGGTCATGAGCCGTGGCCGCCCCGCGTGCAGAAACCACTGAGATCAGCTCCGGCAATGGTATCGCCTCGAGCCGCGGAGTGGCCTCCGAAACAGTGGCGTGCGAATCATGAACAGACATTCGGGCGGACACTAGTCCGCATTTTCAACCGGATCGCGAAGCAAGGGTGCGGAGATGACTACCGCTGGCAAAGACGAACGCGAGCCACGGTGCGCAAGGCGCGAGCCGGGCTCGGACGAAGCGCCGGTGGCGCTTCGTCCCGGCGAGAGAAACAGGGACTTCGCCGGTACGCCGAACCCCCTGGCCGCGTTCAACGCGGCCGATGGCGTGGGACCCGCGCCGGGAGCTGGCAGCCGGCGAGAAATACGGTCCAGGAAGAACTCCGGTCCAACTCAGCATGCGAAAACCGCGATACCGCCCCTCGGCCCCGGAGATGCGCAGCGCGCCTACACGCCACGAGATGCCGGGCTCGGCGGCGCGCAGCCCGCTTCGAGCGCGATCCGCTACACTCGCCGCCGCGCACCTCATGGAGCCTCTCAAGTGATTTCAGCGGCAGAGCTGAGCGCCCTGTTTCAGGTCGTCATCGTCGATCTCGTCCTCGCGGGGGACAACGCGATCGTCGTCGGCCTGGTCGCGGCGGGCCTGCCGGCAAAGGACCGGACCCGGGTCATCGCAATCGGCATCGTGGCCGCGACCCTGATGCGGGTCGCGTTCGCGACGGTGACGGTGCAGCTGCTCCAGATCGTGGGATTGCTGCTCGCCGGGGGCCTGGTGCTGCTGTGGGTGGCATGGAAGCTGTGGCGCGAAATCAAGGCGCGACGCGACGCGAGCCACGCGGCGGATTCCCCCGCCAGCGAGCCGGACGCCGATGGACGCGAGGCGCCCAAAAGCATGCGCGGCGCGATTGTTCAAATCGTCGTCGCCGACTTGTCGATGTCGCTCGACAACGTGCTCGCGGTCGCCGGTATCGCGCGCGACCATACCTGGGTGCTGGTGATGGGGCTCGTGCTCTCGGTAGCGTTCATGGGACTCGCGGCGGCATGGATC
>JAKZYK010000045.1:0-11702 GCA_047514485.1 Gammaproteobacteria bacterium | reverse complement strand
GATGCGGAGGTGCGGGTCATCAGCGGACAGATGGCGAACGACACTGTCTACGACGCGCTGAAGCAGTTTCGCAACCGCCACCGGGGGCGTCGAACGCCTCGGCCGCTACGGCGCGTGCTCGTTCACGATCTCAACAAGGGCGGCCATTTGAGCGCCCAGATGGGCGGTGCACTCAAGAACTACGTTGCCCACGATCCGAGGACCGAGCGGCCTGCCGTGGATCATTTCGTGCCGCGGAGAGACCTCCCGCACGCGATCGACGTGGGAGCGACCAAGGCGCTCATCGTGGAGGGACGCCCGGATCTCGTCATTTTCGGTCGTAGCGTGATCATCCATGTCGAGCCGGTCAGGGACATCGTCGAGTTTATCCACGAGGAGTTCGGGGTCGACAACCCCGAGCGGCCCCTCGTGATGTACGACGGCGCTCATGTGCTCGGCTTGCTCGGCGAGCACTTCCAAGACCCACTCGCCGAAGGTGCCGACATCGTCACCGGGTCGACCCACAAAACGTTTTTCGGTCCCCAGCGGGGCGTGATCCTCGGCAATATTTCCCACGGCCATGCGTTCGAGGAGTTCTGGCAGCTCGTCATGTCGCGTGCATTCCCGGGACACGTGAGCAACCACCACCTCGGAACCTTGCTCGGATTGCTCGGCGCGACCTACGAAATGATCCGCTACCGTGACGAGTACCAGCCGCAAGTGATCCGCAACGCCAAGGCGTTCGCCCGTGCTCTTGCGGGCCACGGGCTCGCGATCGAGGGCGATCCGGACGCCGGCTATACCGATACCCATCAGGTTCTGGTGCGCGGCGCGAGGGGCGCCGGCGGCGAGATGGCTTCGCGGCTGGAGCAGAACAACGTCATCACCAACCCGCAGGCGTTCTACGACGACTCGAGCTTCGCCGCCGCCTCGGGCATACGCCTCGGCACCCAGGAGATGACACGGTTCGGCATGAACGAGACGGATTTCGAAGAGCTCGCCGGGCTCGTCGCGAGCATCCTTCTCGAAGGAGCATCCACCCTCCCCGGAGCGTGGCGCGGCGATGTGGTCCGATTCCGGCATCGCTTCACGCGGATGCGTTACCACCTCTAGATTGAATTGACAAAATGGATATGCGAGCGACAGACTCCGCGCGGGGACCCGAACGAAACTGGCCGCGTGCGAAGCGGCGCCCGTGCGGCGGTTCGACTCGACGTACGATCCAACCAATCCGTTCTCGAGCATGTCCCGTGCTCAAGTGACGGTGCAAACAATGCCGGAGATACCTCGATGGCCACCGCTGAAACCGACCTCGCCAACGAGCTCGCGCGCATCAAGCAAGCGCGAGTCATCAAGAGCTTCTGCTATACCTGCCCGTGGCAATGTCCGACCGAGGTGTACGTGCGCGACGGCCGGATCGTCTACCACAAGGGCAACTCACAGGCGCCGAACAATATTGGAACAAGGTGCGCGAAGGGGATGGCGAGCGGGTGGATGGCGCAGGATCCGGATCGGTTGAAATACCCGATGCTGCGTACCAACCCGAAAGGGGAGCCGGGTCGATTTCGCCGGGCATCGTGGGATGAAGCCCTCGACTTCATCGCCGCCGGGCTTGCCGATATCAAGGAGCAGTGGGGACCGGAGGCGGTGGCGTTCACCTGCCATCACGACCCCAACACCGTCTTCTACTGGCATCTGCTCCGGGACCTGTACGGTAGCCCCAACATGTATACGCATACGTCGGGATGCGAGCAGGACCGGCGTTCGGCATGCCTCACGCTGTTCGGCCACGTCTTTCCGATGCATGACTTCATCAACTCCCGTTACGTGATCCTGTGGGGAATGAACAACCTCGGGGCCAATCAGGGTCTGTGGGAGAGCCGGGAGCTCATCGAGGCGAAGAAGCGCGGCTGCAAGCTCGTGGTCATCGATCCCAACTTCACCGAGACCGCGCAGAAGGCCGATGAGTGGCTTCCGATCCAGCCCGGCGCCGATGGCGCGCTCGCGCTCGCGATGTGCCGCGTCATCATCGACGAGGACCTCTTCGACCGGGACTTCGTCTCCCGATACTGCGAGGGCTTCGACGGATTTCGCGATCATCTGCGCGAGCAAGGCTACACCCCGGAATGGGCCGAACCAATCACCGGCATCGCCGCTGGGCGAATTCGACGCATCGCGCGAGAGTTCGCAACCACGAAGCCGGCGATGTCGGCAATCTTCAAAGGGTCCGGCTACTACACCAACGGCGCGGACGCCGGGCGCGCCTGCTACATCCTCGACGCCATCTGCGGCGAGGTCGACAAGCCGGGCAATCTGGTGCTCAAGGACTGGGCCCCGCTCGGCGCGCCGGTCGAGATCCCCGATGACGCAAAGGCCGCACCGTCGAAGGATCCGCTTCACCTCGCGATGGGCTACCCGCTTGCGCCGGATCTGCCCAACTCGCGCCTGCCCGACGCCGTCATCGACGGCAATCCCTATCCCGTCAAGGGGTTGTTCGTGCAGGCGAGCAACCCGGTGATGAGCGATCCGAACCGGGATCGGGTCCAGAAGATGTTCGCCCATCTCGAGCTCGCGGTGACCTGCGATCTCTTCATGAGCGAGACGGCGCTCGAGAGCGACGTCGTGCTGCCGGAGACCTCCTTCCACGAGCAGGCGGAAATTCGCCAGGGCATGTGGAAGGGTCCCGAGGTCGTACTGTGCCAGCCGGTGGTCGATCGCGTCGGCGAATCGAAGCCGGCGTACGAGATCGTCAAGGCCCTTGCCGAGAAGATGGGGTTCGGGCAGTACTTCCCGTACGAGAAGTGGGAAGACTGGGGCGAGATCATGATGAAGAACGTGCCCATGTCGCTCGACAAGCTCAAGGAGCAAGGCTTCTGGGCCGGTGAGATGCGCTACCACCGCGTGCCCGACGGGCTGCCGACACCGTCGGGGAAGATCGAGATCCATTCGAAGCAGTACGAGGACGCGGGATTCGAGCCTTACCCGGTCTGGTCGGAGCGCAGCGTCAAGCCCGACGCCGACTTCCCGCTGCAATTGACCCACTCGAAGCTCAGCATGCACTGCAACATCATCACCCAGAACAACCCGTTCCTGATGGAGATCTGCAACGAGAACTGGGTGGAGATCAACCGGGCGGATGCTGCGAGGTACGGAATCGAGGATGGCGGCTACGTTATCGTCGAGTCCCCGAAGGACAAGATCCGGATCAAGGTGCAGGTGGTGGAAGGTCTGGTCCCGGGATGCGTGAGCATCCGGCACGGACACGGCTTCGGGCACTGGGCCATGGGCTCGGTGGCGCGGGGGCAGGGCGCACATTCCAACAATCTGATGGATACCCACACGAGTCCCATCACCGGGGCCAACTGCTACAACGAGTGCAAGGTCAAGGTATACGCGGCTTAGGCGAGGCGCCCATCACAGCTCCGAGGAGACGCAGGATGCAACACGGATTTTACTTCGATCACCAGCGTTGCGTGAAATGTCACGCCTGCGAGATTGCGTGCAAGACCTGGAACGAGGTCGAGGTCGGCCCCCGATGGCGCGAGGTCGTGAAGATCGAGAGCGGGACGTTTCCCAACGTCCAGGCGATGAACGTATCGATGGCATGCATGCACTGCGGCGACGCGCCGTGCCGAACCGCGTGCCCGGTCACAGCGATCACGAAGCGGGCCGATGACGGGATCGTCGTCGTCGATCCCGACAAGTGCATCGGCTGCGGATTCTGTACCTGGGCCTGCCCGTTCAATGCTCCACAGCTCTCCGCCAAGGCGGGAAAGATGGAGAAGTGCAACTTCTGTCAGACGCCGGGGCGTGAGCGCCCGCTGCATCTACCGCGCGCATGTGAGGAGATCTGTCCCACCGGTGCGATACGCTCCGGACCGATGACGGAGCTCGCGACGCTCGGCCGTGAATCCGCCGCGGCCCGGCTCGGCTCCTCGCATGGATATCCGGGACTGATGGTTCAAGCCCACCAGTCGTTTGGCCCCGGGGGCGCCGACTGACGGACCACTCTGCGGTGCGAGCCTCGGAGCATGGACTGGGATCGCCTGCGAGTTTTTCACGCCGTCGTCAATGCCGGCAGCTTCACCAAGGCCGGCCGCGCGCTCGATCTGAGTCAGTCGGCAATCAGCCGGCAGATTGGGGCTCTGGAGGAGATGCTCGGCGTGGCGCTGTTTCATCGTCATACGCGGGGCGTGGTGCTGACCGAGCAGGGAGAGGACTTCCACGCGACGGTGCGGGAGATGGCCGCGAAGATCGAGATGGCGCGCGCCCGCATCAACGAGCGTCGCGATCAACCCAAGGGGCCATTGAAGATCACGACGACGGTCGCGTTCGGGTCGGCGTGGCTGACCTCCCGGATGAACAGCTTTCACATGCTCTACCCGGATATCGCGGTGTCGTTGCTGCTCGTGGACAACGTCGAACTCGATCTCTTTCTGCGTCAAGCCGATGTGGCAATCCGAATCGAGCCGCAACGGCAGCCGAACCTCATTCAATGCCGGCTCATGTCCATCCGGTATCACCTGTTCGCGGCGCCCGAGTATCTGGCCAGACACACGTCCCCGACGTGCGCCGCCGACCTCGACGACCACGAGATCATCGTCTACGGCGAGGATATGTCCACGCCGGTCGCCGGCATCAACTGGGTTCTCGAGGCCGGGGCATCGAGCCCACGCCGCCCGGCCCTGACCGTAAACAGCGTCTACGGCATCTATCGAGCCGTCAGAAGCGGGTTCGGGATCGCTGCTCTCCCGTACTACCTGACCGAGGAGTCTCCGAGCCTCGTCGAGGTACTGCCGGATCTCCACGGACCGACGATCGATGCATTCTTCGTGTATCCGGAAGAACTTCGTCACTCACGGCGCATCGCAGCGGTGCGGGATTTTCTGCTTGATCAGGCGCACCGGGAGAGAGTCGCTTAGATATCCGCCCCGGACCGTTTCGCAGTGCCGGCATGGTGCGGACACGGATTCTTCGGTTGTTCTGCAAAACTGGGTAACTTGTTGATTTGTTGGCTCCCCGGGACGGGCTCGAACCGCCGACCTAGTGATTAACAGTCACCCCGAATAGCCATTCCGCTGCTTGCCGCGCCTTGCGGCTAAATTCTGTAACCCTCTGAATACACGTATGAAATAACAGAACATTACATGCGGTTGATTGCCACGCTTTGCGGCTGTATTCTGTCTCCGTGCCTACATAGTGCCGACACGGGAGACGGAAACCATGCTCACCGAACGCCGAATCCGGGACGCCGGGCCAGAGCTGAAGACCCGATTCCTGTGGGATGGGCAAGTCAAGAATCTGGGCGTCCGCATCACGCCGAAGGGGGCGAAATCCTACGTCCTGTTTTACCGAGCCGCGGGGCGTAAGCATCTCGCGACGCTGGCGCGGTGCTCCGAAATCTCGCTCAAGGCCGCACGAGAGCGCGCGGGTGCTGAACTGGCGGCGATTCGTGCCGGCGAGACCGCGCCGCTGGACCGCCAGCGCGAGGCGCGGGAGGCGCCGACCGTCAATGACCTGCTCGACCGGTTTTTCGATTCGTACGTTCCGGACCGCATCGCGAACGGGCGCATGACGCGCACGACGGCGACGAAGTACGGGAACCAGGCGGATGCCTACCTGCGTCCTGCTCTCGGGAAGCGGCCCGTTGCCGACGTGACCCGCTTCGACGTTGAGAAGATGGCGAAGCGGCTCGCGCGCACACCGACCCTTCGGAATCGCGTGCTGGCGTGCGCGTCGCGCGTGTTCACCCTCGCCGAGCATTGGGAATGGCGCCCGCAACGGACGAATCCCGTTCGTGGTGTCGACCGCGCGAAGGAACAGGCACGGGACCGGGTGCTCGCGCCGTCGGAGCTCGCGGCGCTCTCCGCGGCTCTCGCCGAGCGGGAAGCGTCGCATTTGTTGGCGGTAGCGGCGATCCGTGTGGCGGCGATGTCCGGGCTCCGGATCTCGGAATGCCTGTCGATGCGATGGAAGGATGTCTCGAGCGAGACCGGGCGCGTTGTCCTGCCGGAGACGAAAACGGGGCGGCGCGTCGTTCCGCTCGCGGCGCCGGTTCTGGAATTGCTCTCCCGGCTCCCGCGCATCTACGGCAACGATTGTGTCTTCGCCGGCGCTCGCAACGGGGCGCCCGTCACGTACAAGACGACCCGGGACCTGTTCGCGGCGGCGTGCGAGCGGGCCGGGCTCGAGGATATCCGGCTCCACGACTTGCGGCGTAGCGTGGCGACGAATCTCGCGGCTTCGGGAGTCAATGCCTACACGCTGCGAGACGTGCTCGGGCATTCCACGCTGGCAATGAGCAACCGCTATGTCCGCATGGCAGGCGACGCGCTGACGGAGGCGACCGAGCGGGCCGCCGCGCTCACCTCTGCCGCGATGGCCGGCAAGGGCGGCGAGGTCGTGCCGATGGAGCGTCGTCATGGCTAACCCCGGCGCCGTTGCCCGCTGCGACTGGGGCGAGAACTTCCCATTGACGGACCAGTGGCGGCGCGAGGTAAGCCCGCAGACCGAGGCGCTGTTCCCCGACCGGCGGGACAAGCTGCTGGCATTCTGGATCGAGAAATCGGAAACCGACGATTGGACCTTCGACCAGTTGGGCGACTTAGTTGGCGCCATGATTGACGCGGGCGAGGACGTACCCGCGCTGGATCGATGGGCGCGCGAGGTCGCCGCACGCCGGCGGAAGCGTCCGACACGTACCGGCCCGAAGGGCGACCGCACCCGAGACTTTCATATTGCGGCACTGGTCGAGATTCTGAGCCGAAGCGGCATGTCCCAGCGCGCCGCTAAACGCTTGCTCAAGGACACGTTTCACATGAGCGAAGAAGCGGTCGAAAGCGCGCGGGCGCGTGGGCGCCGTGTGTGGCGATTGAAGCCGAAATAAACAAACAGACAGCCCGCACATAGAACCGCATATTCCCGCCACGGTACATTTGACGGAGGCGGGAACGTGTTCGACAACGACAAGCTTTATCTCACGAACGATCCGGCGCTGCAGGCGATCGGACCCTACAGCACTCTCGCGCATTGGCGCTCCGAAGGTCGCGGGCCAAAGTTCGTCAAGCTCGACTCGAAGGTCGCGTATCGCGGCGCCGATTTGAACGATTGGCTGGCGTCGCGCACCGTCGAACCGCGCGCGGCCTGACTCCCAAAACAATCGCGCCCCGGCGTGCGGGCCGGGGCGCGGCTGTGTGGCTGTGATGATCAGCATCGGGCTTGTCGGGGCTCGCGATGCGTGTCCGCGAGTGTAGCACCCTCGCCGAGGTGAACGGAGGGCGCCCGTTCGCGTGGCTCGCGCCCGACCTTGACGGGCTCAACGGCACGGCGCGGTACGTCCTGGCGGCGCTGTACGCGACGGCGCGCTACCAGGACTCGACGAGCGGAATGGAAGCGACCCACGTGGAAACTCCGGGCGGCGGCTGGGGCGCGTGGCTCGGCGCGAGCGAGCGGACGGCACGCCGGTGCTTCACGGAGCTCGTGCAAGAGGGCAGGCTGGACCGGCACGACGATGGCCGACGCGCCATTTGGGAACTGACGGAATCGGCGCTCGCGATGCGCGACGACGATCGGCTCTCGCTGCGGATCGAGCTCGCGCCAATGTGCCGACCGCGGTGGACGTGCGCGATGCGCGCGGCGTGGATCGCGCTATGCAGTTTCGCGCGGACCGATCGCGGGCGGCTCGAATGCTTCCCCGGACAAGCGGCGCTCGCGGCCCGCGCGGGCATGACGCGGCGCAATTTGCAGAACGCAATCTATCGAATCGAGGCAGCCGGATTCGTACGGATGGTGCGCCGGCGCGGCACTTCGAGGTATGTCCTGTGGCCAGCGGGCGGCGCTCCCGATACCGGCCAGAATCGACGCATCTACACCGGCCAGAATGGACGCATCTACGGGCCAGAATCGACGCATACCCTGGCCAGAATCGACACATCTGACCGGCCAGAATCGACGCACGAACTAGAGTCTTTGACTGGAGCCCTTGACTTGAGTGGATCAACTAGAGGTTTGGAACTGCGTTCGCGCCGGGTCGGCGCAAACGCGCCGACGGTGAAATCCCCGCGGAGGCTTGAGCTCGAAGCCGAGTGGGAACGACTGCAACGGGAGGCGAGGCGATGAACAATGAACGGACCAACGAGGCGATGTTGAAGTGCATCGCTGACCTGAAGGACATCATCGGGCGCGTGCCAGGCGAGGATTGGGAGCAGGCGCGATATCAGCTGTTCGTCCTGTTTTCAGGCGTGGCGAGCGAGGCGTGCGGTTCGCCCGTCCTGATCGAATGGATGCGCAGCAAGACCGTGGTCGACCAGATCACACCGGACGGTGCCATCAAGCGCCTTACTTTGGACCCAGCGCCAGCGACGGCGCACTGAGGAGACGATGACATGAGCAATGACAGACCTTGGCAAGTGTTCGTTCTGTTTCGCGCACTAGACCCACACGACGGAGATCGGCTGCTTCAACAGGCGGCGTTCAACTCACGATTGACCTACTACGCGACCGCGGATGAGGCGCGCACTGAAGCCGAGTATAGGGTGCGCAAACTGATGGAGATTGACAGCACCGTGGAGTGTGTCGCGTTCTACGTCGAACCGTTCACGGAAATAAACTGGAGCAAGAATCCAGTGCCGAGACCGATACGTTCCCGCGATCTGCGCGAGGCCGACGGCTGACCCCGTGATGGCACCGGCTGAAATCCTCGTCGGGGGAGGTTTCGGAGAGGGGATACAGGAGTGAACACAAAGGGGGGTGGACGATGAACGATCCGAGTTGCGGTACGTGTCGGTATTTCGAGGGCTCAGATTCGGCGACATACACGGCGGGAGAATGCCGGAGGTATCCGCCCGTGATCTCGAGGGGGGCGGGAGCCGGGGTGAGCGCGTGGCCGCAGGTGGAACCTAGGCACTGGTGCGGCGAGTACAAAGACGTCGATGGCTACTCCGTGCCTGAGTGAGTACATCGGCGCCCTGACGATCACCCAAGGCGCGGGCGCCGGGTCCCGGATTCGGCTCCTGCCTTGGCAGCGGCGATTCCTTCGGGGCGCGTTCGCGGTCGACGGGGATGCCGCGCTCTCGATTGCACGCGGGAATGGAAAGTCGACGCTGGTGGCGGCGATCGCGTGCGCCGTCGTCGACGGGCCGCTACGCCAGTCTCGCGCCGAGGTCGTGTGCGTGGCGAGCTCGTTCGCGCAGGGGCGGATCATCTTCGAGTACGTCCGCGCGTTCCTGGAGGCCGCAGGGCGCGACCTGGGCGACCGCCGGGAGTGGCGGATGCAGGACTCGGCGAACGTCGCGACGGTCGAGCACCGGCCGAGCGGGGCGCGCGTGCGGTGCATCGGGAGCGATCCGAAACGAGCGCACGGGCTGGCGCCGGTCCTGGTGCTCGCCGATGAACCGGCACAATGGGAGGCGACGAAGCGCGACGCCATGCGGGCAGCGCTCGCGACCGCGATGGGGAAAATCGACGACTCCCGGATGATCGCACTCGGCACCCGCCCGGCCGATCCGGCGCACTGGTTCGCGAAGATGCTCGACGGCGGTGCCGACTACGCGCAGTCACACCATGCCGGCGAATCCGATCCGCCCTTCCGGGTGCGGACTTGGCGCAAGGCGAATCCGAGCCTGCCGGCGATGCCGAGTCTCGAGAAACGGATCAGGCGCGAGGCCGCGGACGCGCGGCGCGATCCCGCGGTGCTCGCTTCGTTCCGAGCGCTCCGGCTCAACCAGGGCACCGATGACGTACTCCGGGCGATGTTGGTCGATGCGTCCGTGTGGCGGCGAGCCGAGCGGTCGGAGCCGGCCGACATGGCCGGCCGATACGCGCTCGGGATCGACCTTGGGCAGTCGGCCGCGATGTCGGCGGCGGCGGCGTACTGGCCGGAGAGCGGCCGGCTCGAAGCGTTCGCGGTGTTCCCCGAGCTCCCGGACTTGCGCGAGCGCGGTCTCGCCGATGGCGTCGGTGCGCTGTACGTCCGGATGGCGGAGCGCGGAGAGCTACTACTCGCGGGCCGGCCCGTCGCCGACGTACGGGCACTGCTCGGCGAGGCGCTTGACCGCTGAGGCCGGCCGGCCGTACTGGTGGCCGACCGATGGCGCGAGGGTGACTTGCGCGAAGCGCTTGACGCGATCCGCTTCCCGGTTACCGAGTTGACGGTGCGCGGCCAGGGATTCCGGGACGGCGGCGAGGACATGCGCACGTTCCGCAAGGCGATCATCGGCGGCGCCGTGGCGCCGACCCGCAACCTGTTGCTCCGTGCCGCGATGGGCGAGGCGCGGACCATCGGCGACCCGGCCGGCCGAAGCGCGTGACGATGCGGCGGCGGCGGCGATCCTCGCGGTCGCCGAAGGAACGCGGCGCCATGCCTGCGCCCCGAAGCCTCGACGGCGGCGCTCGGCGCTGGTCGGGTGACATGGCCGGGCGCGGCTCTCGCCATCACCGGGCGCTCTCCGGCAAGCGGTGGGAGCTGGTCCGGCTCCGGGTGTTCGCGCGCGACGGCTGGCGGTGCCGGAATTGCGGCCGTGCCGGCCGACTCGAATGCGATCACGTGGTACCGCTGCGCGACGGCGGCGATCCGTGGGGCAAGTCGAACCTGCAGACCCTTTGCCGGCCTTGCCATATCGAGAAATCGGCGCGCGATGGTCGCGGAACTGGCCGGCGAGTGATTGCGCAAATTTGTGCAATCGTAACTAATTGATATTTATTGACTTTCCGGCTCGTTCGTGCCACAACGCGCGACACCGTTACAGACAGGTGTCCGCCACCATGACGACTGCGCAGAAACTCGCGATTCGGCTGTCCGAAATCCGATCGAAACTCAACGAGCTTTCCGGGTAAGTGTTCGGCCAAGCCGTGGATGGTGCCGCACGCTTCGGTTGATTTTAGCGATTGAGGGTTCGCTTCCAATCCCTTCTGAGCGGCCGGAGCCAGACGTCCTTCTTCGGCTTGTCGTACTGCTTTTGCCGGTCGTAGCGCCCGCGACCCTGAGTGATGCCGACACGGATCCAGCCCGATGCCCTGTAGACGGCGCCAGTGTAGCGCGGGGTCTCGACGAAGGTCTCGATGAGCACGGGGGTGGTGTTGTAACGCTTGGTCCAGTCCTGGGGCAGACGGCGGCGCACGATGGCGAGGATGTGCGAGCCGAGGTTCGGGATATGGATCCAGGGCAGGATCAGGAACCTCGGGTTGTCGACGACCAGGGGGAGGTTCTTCTCGCGCAACTGCGCCGTCCACCCGATGAAGCGGTCGCGCGGTGCGAGTTTCCACGCCGCGGTGGAGAAGCCGAGCATGGCGAGCGGCGAGCCGTCGCGGTCGTGGACGGCGTAACGCATCTGGGCGCCGACCAGGGTCTTGTAGCCGAGATAGTGGTAGCGGGCGACGAACTCGTTCCACAGCTTGCCCTCGCGGGTGGCGCGCACCACGGGGCGCAGGTCGAGCGGGCGGACCTCGTCGAGGGTCGTGGGCGCTGGGAACAGCGGCGGTTCGGTGTGCGGTCCGAAGGCGACCGGCCCGGGCCGGTTGTGCCGCCCCTGGCGCGCCGGCAGGGTGATCAGGGCGTCGCGGTGCATGGCCAGCATGGTGACCCGGGCCATCATGTCCTTGAGCCCGCCGTCGGGCTTGAACCAGCCGATGCGCCGGCAGAACTCTCGCGACAGTCCGGCGCGGGTCGGCTGCGGATCGACAGCGATCAGCGCGCGCAGCAGCGCTATTTCCCCGGCGGTGAAGTC
>JAKZYK010000044.1:0-2876 GCA_047514485.1 Gammaproteobacteria bacterium | reverse complement strand
GGGGGGCTATGGAGGGAGAATCCCCGGAGCTGAGCGATGCACGGAGTGTGTATCGAGAGATAGGATGCGACGGTGCGCAGGGTCAGGCCCTTGCGCCACGCGCATGACCGAAGGTTCTCGGGCCGCACTCCTGGAAGGATGACTATGAAAGATTCCGCCGGTGCCTTCGTGCCCGGGGTCAAGGTCCGGATCGAAGGCCGCCCGGGCGGCCCGCTCGCCGGCCTTGCGTTCGCCGCGAAGGATCTCTTCGACGTGGCGGGAGTTCCGACGGGCGGGGGAAACCCGGACTGGCTCCGGGTCAATCCGGTCCCCGTGCGCCACGCGGCTCTCGTCGACCGGTTGCTTGCATCGGGGGCGGCTCTCGAAGGCAAGAC
Source organism: Gammaproteobacteria bacterium (assembly GCA_047514485.1). Classification (GTDB taxonomy): domain Bacteria; phylum Pseudomonadota; class Gammaproteobacteria; order HK1; family HK1; genus HK1. Next base: position 2,502 of record JAKZYK010000044.1, on the reverse strand, counting down.
GATCACCGACGAGGTGTCGCTCGGGATCCTCGGCGAGAACGCGTTCTACGGCACGCCACGCAACGCCGCCGCTCCGGGACACGTGCCGGGCGGGTCGTCTTCGGGATCCGCTGCTGCCGTGGCGGCGGGGCTCGTGGATTTCGCGCTCGGAAGCGACACCGGGGGCTCAGTGCGCGTGCCCGCGAGCTTCTGCGGTCTCCATGGTCTCCGACCGACGCACGGGCGGCTCGAGCTCGCGGGCATGATGGCGCAGGCGCCGAGCTTCGATACCGCCGGCTGGTTCGCGCGCGACGCCGGAACATTCGCGCGGGTCGCGTCGGTCCTGCTCGACGAGGACGTTCACGGGGCGGCGCTCCCGGCACGGCTGCTGGTCGCGCGCGACGCGTTCTCGTTCGCCGAACGCGCCGTCGGCGACGCTCTCGGCGGTCAGCGGGCGCGGGCATCGGATCTCGTTCGGGAAACGGCCGAGGTCGAGGTAGCGCCCCCGGGCCTCTCGGTCTGGGCCCGCGCACAGCGCACGCTGCAGATCCCCGAGGCGCTCGACACCTTTCGCGACTGGATCGACCGAACCAATCCCCGCCTCAGCATGCGCGTCGCCGGCATGCTGGTCGCGGCGCAAGTGGTGACGCCGGCCGAGAAGCAGTGGGCGGAGCTCATGCGCCGAGAAGTGCGGGGCCGCCTGCGACACCTGCTCGTGCCGGATGCGGTCCTCTGCCTCCCCACCACCCCGTTCCCCGCGCCGCCCACCGGCCTGCCGCTCTCGCGGCAGAACGAGATCGGGCTCCAGATCACCACCCTCACCTGCGTCGCCGGCCTCTCGGGGCTGCCGCAGCTTTCCGTGCCCGGAGCCACGGTCGAGGGTCGTCCCGTCGGCCTTTCGTTCATCGGGCCCGCAGGGTCCGAGGCGCGACTCATTGCCCTCGCACGGGCCATCGAGGACCCATGACGATGACCGATCTCACCGCGAACATCCCCGAGGTGGTCGAGGAGATTCGCGGGCGCTTCGAGCGCTACGAACGCGCACTCGTCGAGAAGGACGTGGACGTGCTCGACGCGACGTTCTGGAACAGCCCGCACACGATTCGCTACGCGCTGCACGAGAACGGGTACGGCTTCGACGAGGTCCACGCCCATCGGGTGCGGCGACCGGCCGGGACCAACATCAAGGAGCAGCGCATCCGGCTCGAGATCCTTACCTTGGGCCGGGACTACGCGACCGTGAATCTCGAGTTCAAGGTTCGCGGGCGCGACCTCGTCGGGCGTCAGAGCCAGACGTGGGTCCGCTTCCCGGACGTTGGATGGAAGGTGGTGAGCGCGCACGTCTCGACCGTGAACGAGATGCCGCTCTGGTAGGTCCCGCTTCTCGACAAGATATTGGAGCTAGCGCCGGAGCCGCACCCCGGCGACTTCCCGGTCCCACGTTGTCGATGTCACGCCCGTTTCGCGCAGCGGGAACTTCTGTATTTTTCCGGTCGGCGTTTTCGGCAACTCCGGAACGACATCGATGTACCTTGGCACCATGAAGTAAGCCATGCGCGGCGTGAGGAACCGGATCAGGTCTTCCGGATCGACGGCATGCCCCGGTTTGGCCACAACCACGGCCATGACCTCCTGTTCCGTGTGTGCGGATTCTATCGGGATGACCGCGCACTCCAGGACATCCGGATGGGCGTTGATTTCAGCTTCGACTTCCATGGAGGATATGTTTTCCCCGCGCCGCCGTATGGCGTCCTTGGATCGATCGACGAAGTAGTAATTTCCGGATTCGTCCTGCATCAGCATGTCGCCGGTGTGAAACCACTGGTTCCGCCACGCGGCTACGGTCCAGTCAGGATGGTTCCAATAGCCATTGGAGATGACCCACGGCTCATTTGCCCGCACCAACGCTTCACCCGGAACCCCGGGCGGCAGTTCCCGATCCTTGTCATCGACGATCCTGACCTCGTAGAGGTCCTCGACCAGGCGCCCACAGGACCTGTTGTCGACCAGATCGAAGCCCGATCGCAGAGGGCAGTTCATCTCCGTGCCACCCCAGGTCGTCGAGACCATGCAGTCGAAGCGGGTCTTGAATTCCTCGGTCTCCGGTATCAGCGGCACCATCAGCACCCGTTCGAGCGGGTTGTTCGCATCATCCTCGGCAGGATCCTGGCGGTACAGAAAGTTGGCCATGGCGCCAAGCAGAAAGGTTGCCGTGGCATTGTGCCGGCGCACGTCCCGCCAGAAGCGTCGGGCACTGAAGGCGCCGGGCAGCACCGCCGTCGCGCCGGCGATGCAGGCGGCGTACACCAGTGCGAACTGGCCGGCGATGTGGAACAGAGGCAGGGGTGCGTAGTAGATGTCGCTTTCGTTCAGATCGAGCACCCGGACGACGCCCTCGGCATATTGATAGGCATGCGCGTGGGTGATGGTGGCGCCCTTGGAGGGTCCGGTGGTGCCGGAGGTGTACATCACCGCCATGAGATCGACATGACTCGGCCCCTCTCCCGCCCATTCCCTGTCGGA
>JAKZYK010000043.1:0-12312 GCA_047514485.1 Gammaproteobacteria bacterium | reverse complement strand
GGCAATGGCTGCGGCAAAAGGCGGGTACTACATTCCACACGGCACCAAGTGGCCGATCATGGGCTCGATCGGACTGTTCACGCTGCTCGGCGGATTCGCGATTCTGCTCAACGGCAATCCGTCCGCCAAGATGATCATGGTCGTTGGCGCCCTGATCATCATCGGGATGATGATCGGCTGGTTCGGCACCGTGATCGGAGAGAGCGAGTCGGGGACGTACAACGCTCAGGTCGACTTCTCCTTCCGGCAGGGGATGGCGTGGTTCATCTTCTCCGAGGTGCTGTTCTTCGCCCCGTTCTTCGGTGCCTTGTTCTACGCCCGGATCTATTCGGTGCCGTGGCTCGCGGGCGAAGGGGCCGGCGGGATTGCGACCGGGCCGTGGCTATGGCCGGGGTTCGAGGGGGCATGGCCGACGAACGGACCCGGCGACATCGGCGGCGTGTTCGAGACCATCCCGGCGTTCGGTATCCCCTTCATCAACACCATCATCCTCGTCTCGAGCGGCGGCACGGTTACCCTCGCGCACTGGGCACTGAAGAAGAACGATCGGAGAAAGCTGTGTTGGTGGCTGCTTGCGACGGTTGCGCTCGGGGTGCTGTTCATCGTGTTACAGGCCTTTGAGTTCTCTCATGCGTACGGCGATCTCAACCTGACCCTCGGATCGGGTGTGTACGGTTCGACATTCTTCATGCTGACGGGATTTCACGGCATGCACGTGACGATCGGCGTGATCATGCTGTTCGTCATGCTGCTTCGATCGATGAAAGGTCACTTCACCCCGGAGCACCACTTCGCGTTCGAGGCGGCGGCGTGGTACTGGCATTTCGTCGACGTGGTATGGATCGGACTGTTCATCTTCGTCTACTGGTTGTGAGTGGTCACCGGCCGGGGGGGACGGTGCCTCCCGGCCATACGGCGCAGCAGGGAAGCGAGTGCGATCGGTCTCTGGGTTCAGGGCCGAATCCCGTGTGGCTGGATAAGACCAAGCGCCCAGAGCAGGACGAGGAGGCAGAGAAGGCCGATCGAGATCCCGACCCGTATCGTCAACGCCTTGACGGCACGTTCCGATCGGCCTTTGTCCTTGACGAGGAAGAAAAGTCCGGAGGCCAGGCTGGCCAGCACGCCGATGAAGATTGCTACCACGACCAGCTTCGCGAACATCGGGACCGTACTCGGGGGCAAGCGTCCAGGCATTGTATCGTAGTGCCCGCGGCAGCATTGTCGAGTGGATGCGTGGGCGGCGTGTATCGATGACCCTCGCCGCCATTCGTTCATTCGTCCCGACAACGGCAGCCGTCCTCGCGATTGCGGCGTTCTCGTGGCTCGGGCTCTGGCAGCTCGATCGCGCCGGTGAGAAAGAGCGTCGCCGCGGGACATTCGCCGCGCGCACGAGCGACGCTCCGATACTGCTCAATCAGCGTCTGTCCATCATGCCGGCCGAGATCGACCCCGACTGGTGGCGGTATCGGCATGTGGAAGTCTCGGGCAATGTCTTCGGCGAACGCCAGTATCTGCTGGACAACCGCACCCGGAACGGAGTCGCCGGCTATCACGTCTATCTGCCGATGCTGGTGACGGGACTCGAACGCGTAGTGCTCGTCAATCGCGGGTGGGTGGAGACCGGCCCGAGCCGTGAACGCCGTCCGGACGTTTCGTTGCACGAGTCGGAGCTGGTCGTATCGGGGATCGTGGACCACCCGCGGCATACGCTCCTCCTCGGAGACGACGGCTACACCGGATCCTCCTGGCCGAAGGTCGTGCAGCGGATCGATCTCGACAAGACGGCACGGGATCTCAAGCGTCCCGTGCTCCCGTTCGTAGTCTTGATGGAGATGGCGCTGCCGCATGGCTTCGTGCGCGAGTGGAGCCCGTACCTCGGCATCGGTCCCGAGCGGCATCGAGGCTACGCGTTCCAGTGGTTCTCTCTGGCGGCCGCAGTGGCCGTCGTGTGGATCGTCGTCAAAGTCCGTGGCGCCGGTCGACACTGATTCGCGCCGGCGGGCGAAGCGCGGGAACCGGTCCGTGCTGCTCGGTCTGCTCGCCGTGTTCATTGCCCCGATCCTGGTCGCGTACGCCCTCAACGTGTGGTGGCCGCAATGGAGCCCGTTTGGTCGGATCAACCACGGAGAGATCGTCGAGCCCGCGTGGAAGGTCGAGCTCGCGACGATCGGTCAGGCCGCCGCGAATCGTGCCGCCGGCCGCTGGATCCTGCTGCATCCGGCCGCATCGCAATGTGATGACGACTGCGCGGCCCTACTCGATCTCACGAGGCGCGTGCATATCTCGCTCGGCAAGGACCACGACCGCATCGTCAGGATGTTCGTCCATCGTGCCGGCCACCCGGTCGACCAAGTGTGGTCCATGGATGCAGGCCTGATCCTGGCCCCGGCGCCTGCGGCGTGGTTCGAACGATTCGCGGGAGACGGACCGGTGCTGCTGGTCATCGACCCGCAGCGCCATGCGGTGTTGCAATACCGCGCGGATATGCAGGGCAAGGGGCTCGCGCGTGATCTCGCCAGAATGCTGAAGATCTCGAAGATCGGCTGATTCGTCGAGATATCCCGGAAAGTCTGTGGATGACGGACAGGGACTCAATGCCGCGCCGTCCCCCCGTCGCCCCGTCCGAACTTGGTATCATTCACCCACTGTCAGTCTCTCTTCCCCTGCCGGCGCACCGTGTCCACTCCTACCGCACTGACCCTTGGCGACCCCCGCATATGGCGCGAGTACGTCGCGCTATGCAAGCCGAAGGTCGTCGCATTGATCGTCTTTACGGCGATCGTCGGCATGCTGCTCGCAAGCCCGGGGATGGTGCCGTTCGAAGCCCTGGTGCTCGGGACCCTTGGTATCGGGGGTGCGGCAGCGTCGGGAGCCGCGATCAATCATCTGGCCGATCGTCGGATCGATGCCCTCATGACGAGGACGAGCGGCCGCCCATTACCGAGCGGAAAGGTCGATGCGGTCTCCGCGGCGGCGTTCGCCGCGGTGCTGTGCATATTCTCGATGGCCCTTCTGGTCTGGGGCGTCAATGGGTTGACTGCGGGGCTGACGTTCGGCTCGCTCGTCGGGTACGCGGTGATCTACAGCCTGTTCCTCAAGCGGGCGACACCCCAGAACATCGTCATCGGGGGCGCGGCCGGGGCGATGCCGCCGGTGCTCGGCTGGTCGGCGGTGACCGGTGACGTCGATCCGCACGCGCTGTTGCTGTTCCTGATCATCTTCGCCTGGACGCCGCCCCACTTCTGGGCGCTGGCGATCCATCGTCATCGGGAGTACGCGGACGCGGACATCCCCATGCTGCCGGTGACCCACGGCGTCGATTTCACGCGGCTGCACGTGCTGCTCTACACGGTGATCCTGTTCGTGGTGAGCCTGCTGCCGTTCGCGACGAGGATGAGCGGGGTGATCTATCTCATCGTCGCGACAGTGCTCGGAGCGGGATTTCTCGGCCATGCCGTGGCCTTGTACCGCCGGCGCGACATCAGGCTGCCGATGCGCACCTTCGGCTATTCGATCTACTACCTGTTCGGGATCTTCGCCGGCCTGCTCGTCGATCACTACGCGCGCACGTGGTGATCGTGCGCGCACGGCGGCCGTCCCGGAACGTCAGATGTCGATCAGATTTCGGAGCTTCTTGAGGGCGTTCTTCTCGATTTGGCGGATTCGTTCCGCGGAGACGCCGTACTCGTCGGCAAGCGCTTGCAGAGTCACTTTCCGCTCCGCGAGCCATCGCCGTGCGACGATCGAGCGGCTGCGATCGTCGAGGGCCTCCAGCGCATCGGCGAGCTTCGCCTCGCTGTGGGCCACCCAGTCGTCGTCTTCGGCCTGGGCCGCCGGCTCGAATCGCAGATCCGGGAGGTAGCCGGACGGCGCCGGCCGATCGTTTTCGGAATCGTGCTCGATGAGTGGATCGTACGATGCGTCATGTGCGCTCAGCCGCTGCTCCATCTCGACGACGACCCGCGGCTCGACGCCGAGGTCCGCCGCGATGTCCTCGACCTCGGCTCGCGACATCCAGCCGAGCCGCTTTCTCGAGCTGCGCAGGTTGAAGAACAGCTTGCGTTGCGCCTTGGTGGTGGCGACCTTGACGATTCGCCAGTTGCGCAGGATGAACTCGTGGATCTCGGCTCTTACCCAGTGGACCGCGAAGGAGACGAGCCGTACGCCGACATTCGGATCGAAACGCTTGACCGCTTTCATCAACCCGATATTGCCTTCCTGGATCAGATCGGCCTGCTGGAGACCGTATCCGTCATAGCCTCGGGCGACGCGTACGACGAAGCGTAAGTGAGCAGTCACTAACTCCCATGCAGCGTCCAGATCATGTTCGTTGCGATATCGCTCCGCCAACTCCCGCTCTTTCTCCGCGCTGAGCATCGGGAGCGAGAAGACCGCCTGCCGGTAAGCCGCGAGATTCCCGACCGGGAGGCTGGTTGCCGGCAACTGCAATGCTGTGCTCATTTCACTCATCTGATGTGTCGGTTTCAGGAGATGCTAGCACTCGACGTATTGGAGTGCCAGACATGCGAAAAATTCCCTGCACTGGCAGGTTGGCGGGCGTTGTTCCCGCCGCGTCAAAGTATCGAGCCGGATTCGAGGGTTGTGCCGCGTGCGGCGCGAGGGATTGCCCCCGACACTCGGCAGGGGCTGCTTACCGCGGGATCGATCCCTCGGTGAGCTCCCGGGAGACCGCGACCCAGGCGCCGCCGAGCCCGAGCAGTCCCCCGGCGGCTATGGCCACGATGGCACTCCACGGTTGCAAGCCGATGAGTTCGAAGTCGCTCGAGTACAGCGTCACCAGACGCTCTACCGGTCCCGCCGCCAGCCGAGCCGCGCTGGCGACCAGTACGCACGCGACCCCGCCCGCGGTGAGGCCGTACCACAGCCCGGTGTACAGAAAGGGCCGGCGGATGAACGCATCCGTCGCGCCGAAGAGCCGGATGATCCCGATTTCCTCGCGCCGGCTCTCGATTCCGAGACGGATGGTGTTCCCGACGATGAGCAGTATCCCGAGCCCGAGCATCGCGAAAAGCACCTGAACGAGTCGGCGCAGCGTCTCGATGATCGCGGCGAGCCGATCGACCCACATGAGGTCGAGCTGCACCGATTCGACCTCGGTCTGGGCGGACACCCGGTCCCGCAGTGCGACCAGCGCGGCGCGGTCCGACTTTCCGTCGCGTGGGGTGATGGCGATCAGATCGGGAAGCGGATTTCGTCCTTCGAAAATGGCCTCGACATCGTCGAATCCCGTCATTTGCTGATACTCGGCGAGCGCTTCGGTTCGGGTGACGACACGCACGTGCTTCACCGCGTCCCATTGGCGCAGAGCCGAGGCGACCGACGCCGTCTGCGTCTCATTGAGATCGTGCCGGAGAAACGCCGTGAGCTGCGCGTTGCGGTCGAGCCCCCCCATCGCGCGATGTGCATTGTCCAGCATGATGTAGAGAGCGAACGGCAACGAGAGCACGACCGCGATCGCGAGCACCGTGACGACCGTCGCGATCGGCCGGCGTATCAGGCGCCCGAGCGAGGAAAGCGCCGACTGGCTGTGCCCCGCCATCCATGCCGCAAGAGCGAAAGTCGTCCCGGAAGACAGGTCGAACTCGCCTCTTCGTCGATGTAACCGCTTACTCACAGCACTCCGATTTCGTCTCCGGCGGCAGGTCGAGCTCGTCTCATCCTCGGTGTAATCGCTTACTCACGTTTCGGTGCCGGTGTCGTCCACGATCATGCCCTCGCTCAAGGTGACGATCCGGTGCGACATCGAGCGAGCGAGATCCAGATCGTGGGTCGCGATGACCACGGCGCCCCCGACCTGGTTGAAGCGCTCGAACAACGCCATGGTGTCGCGGCTGAGATCGGGGTCGAGATTCCCGGTCGGCTCGTCCGCGAGCAGCAGCGAGGGCCGGTGGACGACGGCGCGCGCGATACCGACTCGCTGTTGCTCGCCGCCGGAGAGGACGGCCGGTCGCAAATGTTCCTTTCCGAGCAGACCGACCCGATCGAGTGCGGCCCGCACCCGCCGGCGCACCTCACCGTGACGATGCCCAGCCGCGACCAGCGGCAACGCTACGTTGTCGAATACGGTGTGTTTCGGGAGCAGCCGGTGATCCTGAAACACGACGCCGAGATGACGCCGATACAACGACACATGCCGCGCTCGGATGCGCGAGAGATTGTGCCCGCCCACCACCACCTGCCCGCGCGAGCACCGCTCGATCAGCGTGATCAGTCGGAGCATGGTGCTCTTGCCGGCCCCGGAGTGTCCGGTGATGAACACCATTTGCCCGGGCGGGACGTGGAGATTCACCGAGCGCAGCGCCTCGGCGCCCCCGGGGTATCGCATCGTCACGTCGTGAAATCGAATCACCGGCTTGAAACCCGCTATCGGCTCGTGATCCATGCAGCCTCGTGTCCGCCGGACATGGGCCGAGTAGCGATTAACGCCCGATAATCGCGGCAACGAACGTCTTCGCATCGAAGTCGCGTAGATCGTCGACTCCTTCGCCGACGCCGATCAACCGGATCGGCAGGCCCATCCGCTCCGCAATCGCGAAGATGATCCCCCCTTTTGCGGTGCCGTCGAGCTTGGTCAGCGCGATTCCCGTCACGCCGACCGCATCATGAAACTGCTCTGCCTGGGTCAGTGCGTTCTGACCGGTTCCCGCGTCCAGGACCAGCAGCACCTCGTGGGGTGCGGATGCGTCGAGCTTCCTGATGACCCTTCGTACCTTGCCGAGCTCGTCCATCAGCCCGACCCGGGTGTGCAGCCGCCCCGCGGTGTCGGCGATGAGGATGTCGATGCCGCGTGCGCGTGCGGCTTCGAATGCGTCGTAGATGACCGATGCGGAATCCGAACCAGATTGCTGCGCGATGACCGGCACGCCCGCGCGATCACCCCATTCCTGCACTTGCTCGATCGCGGCCGCCCTGAACGTATCGCCGGCCGCGATCATCACCGATCGGCCATCGGATTTGAGGCGCGCCGCGAGTTTGCCGATGGTCGTGGTCTTGCCGGCGCCGTTGATCCCGATGACGAGGATGACGTACGGCCCGCCGGATTGGGGAATGGACAGGGGCTGCTCCACCGGAGCGAGAATCTCCAGCATGTCTTTCTCGAGCGACGCGAGGAGCGCGGTTACGTCACCGACCTCGCTGCGTGATACCCGTGACTCGAGACCGCCGATGATGCGCCTTGTCGCTTCGACGCCGACGTCCGCGGTGAGGAGGATCGTCTCGATGTCCTCGATCAGAGCGTCGTCGATGGTGGTCCGCGCCCCGATGATCTGGGCGATCCCGTCTGCGATCGCGCCGCGGGTCTTGCGCAGCGCTTCGCCGAGACGCCCGAGCAGGCCACGCCGCGGCGGCGTCTCCCGGCTCGAATCCTTCCGGAGAAAACGGATCAAAGGCTGAAAATCCTCTGCGGAGCCACCCGGAACGATGAAACAGTGATCCATCCTGAATAAAACGCCACTGCCAGGATGCCCGGAAGCAGTATTCTGGTTGATGGATGGATCAAGAGAGGTCCGATGATCGTAGCACGAGCCCGAATGAGTCGAGGACGATCGGGGCGCGATCCGGCGCTGTCGTCATCGACGTGAAACGCCTGGCATCGAGAGGCGCCGTGCGTCTCATCGCCGGGCGCTGGCGCCGCCGGTTGCTGCCGGTGGCGGAGGCCGGAGGCTTGCGCCCGACACCGGATCGAGTCCGCGAGACGTTGTTCAACTGGCTGCGCGACAATGTCGACGGAGCGCGCTGTCTCGATCTCTTCGCCGGGACCGGGGCGCTCGGGTTCGAGGCGGCATCGCGCGGTGCGAAGAAGGTGGTCATGGTCGAGCGCGAGCGGAGTGTCGCCGCGGCGCTCGAGGACGCCGTCCGCGCGCTTTGCGCGGACAACGTCGAAGTGGTGTGCGCCGATGCGCTCGCCTGGAGGCCGCCGGCCAAAAGCTCGTTCGACATCGTGTTTCTGGACCCGCCTTACTCCGGATCCGCGCCGGAGGCGGCGCTGGCCCGGCTCGATCATCTGGACGTGCTCGCCGCCCGCTGCCTCGTCTATCTCGAAACGGATCGCGACACCGCCGGCATCGAGCTGCCGCCCGGGTGGCAGTTCCTGCGCGCCCGTCGGGCCGGGCGAGTGAGATATCATCTCGTTTCTCGAAACCAGCCGGCGGGACAGCGGTAGCCCGCGAACGGAGGCGACTGATGGAGCGAACCGTCATCTACCCCGGGACGTTCGATCCGATTACCAATGGTCACGCCGACCTCGTCCATCGGGCGGCGGCATGCTTCGATTGGGTGATCGTCGCGGTTGCCGGCAGCACCGGGAAGACGACCCGCTTTACCCTGGACGAACGGGTCGGACTCGCGCGCGAGGTCATGCGCGCGGTCGAGAACGTCCGGATCGAATCGTTCGACGGGCTCCTCGTGGAGTTCGCCCGGGAGCAGGGTGCGCAGGTGATCCTGCGGGGGCTGCGGGCGGTGTCGGACTTCGAGTACGAGTTCCAGCTCGCGAGCATGAACCGCAAGCTCGCGTCGGACATCGAGACGATGTTCCTGACCCCCGACGATGGGTATACGTTCATCTCGTCGAGCCTCGTTCGAGAAATCGCCGCGCTCGGCGGTAACGTGGGCGGTTTCGTGCACCCTGTCGTCGAGGCGGCACTGCGGAACAAGGCCGTCTGAAGCGGTACGGACTCCGTATGGCGCTCCTGATCACCGATGAATGCATCAACTGCGACGTCTGCGAGCCCGAGTGCCCGAACGAGGCGATCTCCATGGGAGAGGAGATTTACGTAATCGACCCCTCGCGTTGCACCGAGTGCGTCGGCCATCACGGCGAGCCCCAGTGCGTGCAGGTGTGCCCCGTCGATTGTATTCCAAAGGACCCTGACTACGAAGAGACGCATGACCAGCTCTTCGGGAAGTACCTGCACCTCACCGGCAAGGTGGCGTGACGGCAACCCTGCCGGTATGTCCCGTCGATTGCATTCCGAACGACCCCCGCCGCGCCGGGACGCATGACGAGCTGTTCAGGAAGTACCTGCATCTGATCGGCAAGGTGGCGTGACGGGGTACCCTGCCCGGATTACCGCTGGCATCTCCGGCAGAACCAGGTCCCGCGCTGCGCAAGGATCGTCTTGGCGATCGGTGCGGCGCAACGCGGGCAGGGCTCGCCGTCCCGCCCGTACGCATTGAGCCGGCTGGCGAATTCCCCCATCGCTCCGTCGGTACGAGTGTAGTCGCGCAAGGTCGTGCCGCCGGCCTCGACCGCCACCCTCAGCACCTGCTTGACTGCGCACACCAGGCGGTCGATGCGCCGGCGCGCAATCCGCCCGCCGTCCCGGCGCGGGTCGATGCCCGCGATGAACAACGCCTCGTTCGCGTAGATGTTGCCGACGCCGGCCACGATTCGCGAATCCATCAGGAGGTTCTTGATCGTCGCAGTGCGCCCGCGAAGCCGTCCGTGCAGCCAGGCTCCGTTGAACGCCGGCTCGAGCGGCTCGGGGCCGAGATGGGCGATCAGCCGGTGCCGCGCGGGGTCGGTATCGGTCCACAGCCAGCAGCCGAACCGGCGCGGGTCGTGGTAGCGCACGCACCGTCCGTCATCCAGGATGACGTCAATGTGGTCATGGGGCCGCGGCATCGTGTGCGCATCGAGCAGGCGCAGGCTTCCCGACATCCCGAGGTGGACGAGCACCGTTCCGCTGCCGACCCCGATCAGGAGGTACTTTGCACGGCGCCGGATGTCGCGGATCGTCCGCCCCGTGAGGTTGCGCGGCAGCTCGACGGGAACCGGCCAGCGCAGGCGCCGATCGCGGACGACTACCGCTGCGATGGTGCAGCCGGCGACATCGCGCTCCAGGCCCCGGCGCGTCGACTCCACCTCGGGCAGCTCGGGCATCGGCGATACGCGGTCTCAGGTGCGCGGCGGTGCGGCGCGCCGCCGTGCGAGACGGTGGATCGCGGCCACAAGCGCGAGCCCGGCCGCCATCAGAGCGAACGCGCCCAGCGTGGTGTCGTCGGCCGCGCACGGCCAGACCGGATCGCTCGATATCAGGCGGCGGTCGCCGTGCACGATCTCGAAGCGGCGTTCCTGAAACGGCCACACGACCCACAACGAGCCAATCAGCAGACCGCAGATCGCGAGGAGCACCACGCGATACCACTCACGCAGCAGCCAGGCGAGCACACGGCTGAACGCCATCAATCCAACGATGACGCCGAGTCCGAAGGGAATGAGGATGCCCGGGTCGAAGCGGCCGATGCCGTCGAACACGTACGCATACTTGCGCAGGATCAGCAGGATGAACGAGCCGGAGACACCGGGCAGGAGCATGGCCGAGACCGCCAGCGCGCCGCTCAATGCGATGAACCACGGTGCGTCCGGGGTCGAGACCGGCACGAGGTTGACGATTCCGAACCCGATGGCGGCTCCGGCCAGGATCGCTGCCCACTCAACGGGCCGAACGCCTTCGAGGGATTGGAGCAGCACGATGATCGAGGCGACGATCAACCCGAAGAACAGACCGTAGACGAGATCCGGGTGTGTCTCGATCAGCCGCGGAAGCGGAACGACGCGCGTGAAGAACAGCAGCGCGGCGAAGATGCCGAGAGCGAGCGGAGCGATGAACGCGAGGTCCACGTGCTCGATGGCATGCCGGAACCGGCGTGCGAGCAGAAGGTGCAGGAGCGCAGCGTCGAACGCGCGGATCGCTTCGATCAACCGGCGGTAGATCCCGAGGATGAACGCCATCGTCCCGCCGCTCACCCCGGGCACCACGTCCGCGGCGCCGATGCAGAATCCTCTCGCGAAGCTGAGCGCCGCGTCTTTCAAGATGCGCGGTGATATGCGGGGCTGAGCTCGTGCACGGCATCGACGCAGACGCCGACATGCTCCGGATCGACGCCCGGGGTGATCCCGTGCCCGAGGTTGAAGACGTGCCCGGGACCCGCACCGTACTCGGCGAGGACCCGGCCTACCTCGTCGCGGATTCGGGCCGGTGAAGCGAGCAGCGTTGCCGGATCGAGGTTTCCCTGAAGCGCAACCCGCGAGCCGACCCGCGCGCGCGCGTTTCCCAGATCGAGCGTCCAGTCGAGCCCGATCGCGTCGCAGCCGCTGCCCGCGATCGACTCGATCCAGCCTCCGCCGCCCTTGGTGAACAACACCACTGGAACGGCCCGGGACTCGTGTTCGCGGGGTATGCGATCGACGATCCGGCGCATGTATTCGAGAGAGAACTCATGATAGGCGGGGGTGGTGAGGACGCCGCCCCAGGTGTCGAAGATCATCAACGCCTGCGCGCCTGCGCGCACCTGCGCCGTCAGGTAGCCGATGGTCGCGTCCGCGAGCAGCGCGAGGAGACGATGCATCTCCCGGGGGTGCTCGATGAGCATGGTTTTTGCGCGCGCGAAGTCGCGTGAGCCTCCGCCTTCGATCATGTAGGTCGCGAGCGTCCACGGGCTCCCTGCGAAGCCGATGAGCGGCACGCGACCGTCGAGCTCGCGCCGTACGGCTCGGACCGCGTTCATCACGAAGCCGAGATCGTCTTCCGGGTCCGGGATGCCGAGCTGGTCGATGTCGGCTGGCGCGCGCACTGGTGCGCGGAACCGGGGTCCTTCGCCCTCGATGAACTCGAGCCCGAGTCCCATCGCCCAAGGGATGGTCAGGATGTCGGAGAAGAGGATCGCCGCGTCGAGCGCGAATCGGCGCAACGGTTGCAAGGTGACCTCGCAAGCCAGCTCCGGAGTGCTGCACAGCGCAAGGAAGCTGCCGGCGCGCGCCCGTGTTGCCCGATACTCCGGGAGATAGCGCCCGGCCTGGCGCATGAGCCAGACCGGGGTGCGGTCGACGGGTTCTTTCGCGAGCGCCCGCAGCAGACGATCGTTCACCGGTAGCGTCTCTCCTTGAACCAGTATGATCGGAGAACGACTTTTCTGACAGCACTGGTAGTCTATCCCGGGCTCCGGGCGGCGACACGCCCGTATCAGCAATGAGCTGCGATGAAGAAGAAACTTGTCATCACGGTTGACGCCGGGTTGCTCACGAGGGCCAAGCGGTACGCTCGTACCCGCGGCATTTCGCTTTCGTCGTGGATCGAGCAGTCCCTGACGGAAGAAGACGCGCTCTCGTTCGCATCGAGGTGGCGGGGCCGGTTCAACGCGGCGTGCGGTGACGACCCGCGTTACGATGCGCTGGTCTGGAAGCATCTCTGACGCTGGTAGGGCTGTGAGACACCAAGAGGCACACGGAGGCGAAAACGAGAGCCGGCGCCAGTGACGGGCGGCGCCTCGACGCGGCCGGGAACTCTTTCG
>JAKZYK010000042.1:0-3867 GCA_047514485.1 Gammaproteobacteria bacterium | reverse complement strand
CATCGTCAACGCGGCGGAGCACGGGCTGGGGTTTGTGATTTCCGGCACGGTGACGACGGGCGGTTCGGTCGCGGTGGACGGGGCATCGGTGACGGTGGAGGTAGGCGCGACGGAGCTGACGGCGACGACGGCGAGCGACGGGACGTGGTCGGTGAGCGTTGGGTCGGATGCGAGCTACGTGGTCGAGCCGAGCGTGACGGTGACGGTGGGGGCGACGAAGACGGGCTATACCGATGCATCCGAGGAGACGCGGACGCTCGCCGTGGACCTCACGGCGCCGTCGTCGTCGCACGCGATGGTGGCGACGGCGGAGGACACGGCGTACACTTTCTCCGCGGACGACTTCGGCTTCCAAGACACCGGCGGTGACGTGCTGGCGAGCGTGACGGTGGTGACGCCGCCTGCGGTGGGCAGGCTTGCGCTCGGCGGCACGGCAGTGACGGCGGACCAATCGGTGACGAAGGCGCAACTCGATGCCGACACCCTGACCTTCACCCCGGTGGCGAACGCGCACGGCGACGACTACACGACATTCTCCTTCCGGGTGAGCGACGGCGCCAACGACAGTGCCGCCTATACGATGACCATCAACGTGACGCCGAGGAATGACGATGCCACCGGGCAACCGGCAATTGGCGGCACGGCGCACGTGGGCGAGGTGCTGAGCGCCTCGCCCGGCAGCATCGACGACATCGACGGCAAGACGCGGGCGGACAACGGCGATGCGGGGTATGCCTACGCCTACCAGTGGTTCCGGGTGGACGCCGACGGTACGTCGAACCTGACCGACATAGCGAACGCGATCTCTGCGACCTACGCGCTGACCTCGGACGATGTGGGCAGGAAAGTCAAGGTGCAGGTGAGCTTCACCGACGATGACGGCACCAAGGAGATGCGCACCAGCGAGGCGTATCCGGCGAGCGGTACGGTGGTCGGTGTCCCCGGCGAGCCGGAGAGCTTCGAGGTGCAGAGGCGAGACACCGAGGTGACACTCACCTGGTCGGTGCCGGCGAGCGACGGCGGGTCGGGGGTGACCGGGTACCAGTACCGGGTGAGCGCGGATGGGGGCACGGTCTGGGACCCCGACTGGACCGACGTGGCGGACGGTGCCGATGCGGACAGCGACCGCGCCAATGAGACGGGCGTCACGGTGACGGGTCTCGTCAACGGCACACCCTACACCTTCGAGGTGCGCGCGGTGAACGCCAACGGCTATGGAGCGACAGCGAGCACGTCGGCAAGGCAGAGCGCGAACGATTGCCGAGCGCCGGAGCTTTCCGGGCGTGACGAGATCTGGCAGGCGACGCTCACGGTCGGGCCTTACACGCACCAGTCTGCGGTAATCGGAGAAGAAATCTACGGCTACGGTTTCGACAAGCGTCCCGGACTGGGCGCGCTCTCGGACGAGAGCTTCTCGATCGGGGCGAACAGCTACGGGATCGAGCTTGCGCTCCAGTACGACGGAGACGATCCGCAGATCATGATCTACGGAACCGACACTCTGGTGTTCAGCCTCGATCGCGGGCTCGCGAGCAGCGACATCGAAGGACTGGTGCTGCACGTGTGCAATGCTGCATTTGCCTTCGCAGACGCGACGGCGCTCGTCTACAAGGGCGCGACACGAAGCGAGGACGCCTACGACTATTCCTGGACGGAGAACGGACTCGACTGGTCGCCGGCCGACACGCGCACCCTGCGCCTGAGTCGGCCCACGACAAACTCGGCGAGGGCACAGGCGACGATCGTGGGGCTGCCCGAGGTCACGGGGCCGGCGAGCGACGACGCCTACGCAAAGGATGAGCGCATCGAGGCCCGGGTCGTGTTCGACACACCCGTCACGGTCGATACCACGACCGGACGCCCGACGCTCGCCATCGCGCTCGCGGGCACTCGCCACGACGCGGCCTACGTCTCGGGCTCGGGCACCGCGACGCTTCGCTTCGCGCTCGAAGTGCCGGCGAGTGCGGCAGGTGCCGCCGCGGCAAGAGCGATCGCTAACGGGATGGTGCTCAACGGGGCGACGGTGCGCGACGCGCAAGGCCACGACGCGGCGCTCGACTTCGGCGCAAGCCCGCGCATCGCATCGCTCGCCATCGGGGAGGCCCCCGGCGGCGACGGCACATGGGACGCGGGCGAGAACGTCGAAGTCGCCGTCACGTTCGAAGAGCCCGTGGCGGTCGACACCGAAGCGGGGACGCCGACGCTTCGCGCACGGGTCGGAGCCGGCACGTATGCGATCCCCTACGCGGCAGGCACGGGGACCGACACCCTCACCTTCGCAATCGGGCGGGAGGACGGCGCGGCGCCCGCCCCGACCGTGATCGTGGAAGGCGACTCGCTCGCGTTGAACGGGGGCGCCATCGAGAGCACCACCGGGCTCGTTGCGGACATCGCCCACCCGGGGGCTGGGCGCGCAGGGATCGCCGCACCCGAGCCCGCGAGCATCGAGGCGAACGATGCCGAAGTGCGCGAGGGCGCGGCGCTCGAGTTCCGCCTCGAGCTCTCGCAGGCGTCGGGGACGCCGGTGCGCGTCGACTACGAGACCGCCGAGGGCACCGCGCACGAAGGCGCCGACTACGTGCCCCTGTCGGGGACGGTGAGCTTCGCGCCGGGCGAGACGGTGAAGACGGTCGCGGTCGCCACGCTGAGCGACGGCAACGCGGAGCCGGCCGAGACGCTCACCCTGCGCCTTTCCAACGCGCTGGGCGCGACGCTCGCCACGCCGGAGGCGAGCGGGACGATCGAGGCGAGCACCGGAGCGAGCACCTTCACCGGCGCGTTCACCTCCGTGCCGCACGAGCACGACGGGACGAATGAGTTCACGCTCACGCTCACCTTCAGCGAAGAGCCCAGTGACCTGAGCTACAAGACGGTGAGCGACAACCTGTTCACCAGGGAGGGCGGCACGATCGGGGGGGCACGGCGGGAGAGCCCGCCGTCGAACCAGGCCTTCGTCCTGAAGGTGACCCCGAGCGGCAACGAGGCGGTGACCCTGACCTTGAAAGCTGTCCCGCCCTGCGGGCAGGACAAGACGGTGTGCACCGCCGGAGGGTCGGTGCTGAGCGGACCGCTCGGCGTGACGGTGCCGGGCCCGGCGGTGCTCTCGGTGGCCGACGCGCAGGTGCAGGAGGGGCCGGGAGCGACGCTCGAATTCGTCGTCAGCCTCGACCGCAGGCTCCACGCGCCGGTGAGCGTCGACTACGCCACCGAAAACGGCGAGGCGGTCGCCGGCGACGACTACGTGCACACCGCGGGCACGCTCACCTTCAGCCCTCGAGAGACCAGGCTTACCGTCCCGGTGCCGGTGCTGGCCGACGACCACGACGAGGGCTCGGAGACGCTGACGCTCAAGCTCTCGACCCCGGTGGGCGCGCGCATTGCCGACGCCGAGGCGACCGGGACCATCGAGAACAACGGTTCGATCCCGAAGGCGTGGATCGCGCGCTTCGGGCGCACGGTGGCGGAGCAGGTGCTGGTAGCGGTCGAGGGGCGGATGCGCGCAACGCCGGCGCCCGGGATCGAGGTCGCGCTGGCGGGCGAGCGGATCGGGGGGCAGGCAGAGCCCGGCAGCGAAGAGGAACGGGACGCGCGGCGCGAGGAAGAGGCCCGGCGCGATGCGCAACGGTTCGCCGACTGGCTGCGCGGCGAGACCGACCCGGAGGAGGCTGAGCGCCGCAAGTCGCGGTCGGTGACGCCGCGCGACCTGTTGACAGGCTCCTCCTTCGGGCTGACCTCGGAGACGGCCGGCAAGGACCTGGTCTCGCTCTGGGGCCGGGGCGCGGTCTCGCGCTTCGACGGGCGCGAGGGCAGGCTCACGCTAGACGGCGAGGTCGTGACCGGCATGCTCGGCGCCGACTGGACCCGGGG
>JAKZYK010000041.1:0-3429 GCA_047514485.1 Gammaproteobacteria bacterium | reverse complement strand
AACAACCGCGGTGCGGCCGCCGGTGGATTATCCGCATCACGCTCCTTGAAGGACCGTTGTCGTTACGGTTGAGCTTGGTGATTCGCGACGCGTTCCCGGGAACGCAGACGTCTCGCCCGCTTGAACAACGGTGGGCCTCCGGCCCACTGCGGGCGATTGACGGCATTGTTTTCTGCCGACGGTAGACAATGACGGTTTTGTTATCTGCCGCGGGCAGATAGACCCCGCGCTCCCAGGAATTCGGATCGCTGCGGCGCTCATGTCTCGTCGGTCCGAAGCGAAGCCTCCCTATCGAAGCGGCCATACCTCCGACAGGTACTTCCAGTTCACGAAGTAGTAGAGGACGAAGGTCACGAAGAACACCGTGACCAGCGCCACCGTGCCGGGAATCTTCACGGTGCCGGCGCTGCCGTACTGTCCGACCATCGCGGCCTCGGATGGAGCCGTCCCCCTGATGGGTCGGGGCGCAGGCGGCCCGAGCTCGATCGGCCCCTCGACCTTGCGGCCGAACAGCACCGAGCCGACCACCACCACCACGTACATGATGCCGCCGATTGCGGCGAGCATCGCCGAGAGCCCGTTCAGGCCCATCATCAGGAACGCGGCGCCGGGGTAGTCGTAGGGAAGCGCCGTGCCGGCGAAGGTCATGTCCCAGTGCCGGCGGGCCACCCCCAGGGTTCCGGCCCCCATCATGAACATCGAGATGCCGGCCACCCCCAGCCCGAACACGTAGGGCTGCCACTGCGCCACCTTCTTCATCACCACCTCGCGGCGGAAGATGAGCGGGATCAAGAGGTAGGTGATGGCCATGAACGCCAGCGTGGTGCCGGCCACCACCGTGCCGTGGAAGTGGCCGGGCACGTAGAGGGTGTTGTGCATGATGAGGTTGATCTGCTCGGTGCCCATCACCACACCGGAGATGCCGCCGATGAAGCCGAACATCACCAGCGACATGAACATCCCCGAGAACGCCGGGTTGCCCCAGGGGGCCTTGCGCAACCACTCGAACATGCCGTTGGTGAGTCCGCGCCGGCGCTGCGCCGCCTCGATCGAGCCGGGCACGGTCATGCCGTGGATCATGCTGCCGAGCACCGCGAGGTACATCGCGTAGCTGGTGTTGAAGATCTTCCACTCCGAGCTGACCCCCGGCTCGACCAGCATGTGGTGGGCGCTCGCGAGCTGCAGGAACAGGATGTAGAACAGGAACGCGAGGCGGCTCACCTTCTCCGAGATCGGCTTGGCGCCGAGTACCATTGCCGCGATCGCGTACCACACCGCCACGTGGGCGGCGACGTTGAT
This sequence comes from Gammaproteobacteria bacterium, assembly GCA_047514485.1. Classification (GTDB taxonomy): domain Bacteria; phylum Pseudomonadota; class Gammaproteobacteria; order HK1; family HK1; genus HK1. Next base: position 2,130 of record JAKZYK010000041.1, on the reverse strand, counting down.
CTGCTGCGACGAGTGGCCCATCGCCCACCACACCGTCTTGTAGACGAGGGTATCGATGTGCTCGATGACGCCGATCGACCACAGAAAGGTGGGAATGAGGATGATCGCGCCCGAGGCGATGGTGAACACCGCGATGATCGCGGCGGTCAGCGCCCCGAAGGTGACGAGCGGTATGGAGCCCTCGTAGGTGCGCTCCTCGCGCGCGATCACCAGGGTGCCGAAGAACACGAAGCTCCCGATCAGCGCGCCGACCGCGAACAGCAGCAGGCCGAGGTAGAAGTGCGGGACCGCCTTCATCGGCACGTAGGAAGTGAACATCACGGTGGACTGGCCCTGCAGCACCGCCACGTTGACCATCACCGCGCCGGCCAGCATCAGCCCGAAGGCGGTCCACGCGATGCGCGGCGTGGCCAGCCGGCAGTTGAGCAGCACCGCGGATGCGAAGTACAGAATCGCCATCTCGAAGAAGATGATCCACACCAGCAGCACGTCGAGTCCGTGCGCGGTGAGGGCGAGGTAGAACCAGTCCGCGGGCAGGAGGTGCACCGCGGGCCAGCGGGTGAGCGCCACCAGCAACCCGAACAGTCCACCAATCGCGAGGAACACCACCGCGGCGACCGCGTTCGCCTTGATCAGGTTCTCCGCCGGGAGGTGGACCTTCAGTCCGGTGGTGGGGCAGGTGCGGAATGCTTCGACCATCGCGCTCCCTCCTCTTCAGACCGTCAGACGCCCGGTCGGTGCTCGGTGCCGCGGCTGCGCTCGCGCGTTCCGCGCTCCCACTGCGATCCGCTGCCCCGCCCTTCGCCTTCCCGCACCGTCAGCAGCCAAGTGAGCACCCACCAACCTGCGCGCCGACGGATTCCGGTCACTCGGTCACGTGGATCTTGCCGACCATCAAGTGATGGCCGATGCCGCAGAACTCGTTGCACACCACGCTGTACTCGCCGGCGCGATCCGGCTGGACCGTCATCACCAGCTCGTAGCCGGGGTGCACCTGCACGTTGATGTTGGTGGGCTGGAGCGAGAAACCGTGGTGCCAGTCGAGCGAGGAGAGGTGCAGCCGGTGAGCGGGCGCAGTATCTCTGAGGCGATTTGCGGCGCTGCATATTTCCGCGGCGTGCCGGCGGATGACGGCTCGTACTTCGCCGAGCACACCGCGTCGATCATGCTGGTCGACCCGCGCGGGCGGCTGGTCGCGCTGTTCGCCATGCCGCACGACGTCGCCACCATCGCGGACCGGTTCCTCGATCTCGAGCGCGCGGTGCTCGCGCCCGGGTAATCCGCTGCGCGATCAGTCTTCGGCGCGTGCGCGCAGTCCCTCGACGTCGAGCAGCACGACGTCCTGTCCCTGCACGCGAATCAGGCCGTCCTTCATCAGTCGTGCGGCGGCCCGCGAGAACGTCTCCGGCTGAATGCCGAGGCGCGAGGCGATGATGTTCTTCGGCGCCTTGAGGTGGACTCCCGGGGAGAGGACGGCATCACGCGGAACTTGCTCGACCAGGTAACCGGCGACGCGGGAGACCGCGGGGTGCAGGGTGAGCTTCTCGATTTCGTCGACCTGTTGGCGGAGCCGGTAGCTCAAGCTCGCGAGCACCCGGAAGCAGGTATCCACCGACTCGCGCAGGACGCCGCGCATCGCCTCGCTGTCGAATCCGAGCAGCACGCACGGCTCGATCGCCTCCGCGCTCACCGGGTAGCCGCCGGCCTCCATGAACATCACCACCTGCGCGAACGTCTCACCCGGCTGGACGATTTCGATGATCTTCTCGCCTCCGCTCGACGAGCTCCGAAAGGGCTTGAGCTGACCCGAACGCAGGCGGAAGAACTGCCGAGCGGGCTGACCGTGGTCGAACAACCGCTCGCCGTCGTCCAGCCGAATCACCCGGGTGCTGTCGATCACGGTCCGAAGCTGACGCGAATCGAGCGCCGTGAACAGATCGATCCTGCGCAGCTCGTCCGCGATCTGCTTGCCCGGTCTTTCCATCGAGAGTGATTCCGAGCCGACCGTTTACATGACCATGGACTCAGGTGCCACGTCACCGGTGCGCTCCGTGCATCTACGTCGCGGAGCTCGAGGCCGGCTTCGTGGGCGCGCCTCGTTCCCCGAATTGCGAGGTCGTCAGGCCGCTT
>JAKZYK010000040.1:0-7433 GCA_047514485.1 Gammaproteobacteria bacterium | reverse complement strand
GCGTTCAACGTGACCAACGGCGATGTCTTCCGATGGAGCCGACTCTGGCCGCGCATCGCCGACGCGTTCGACATGGCGTGCGGAAGCGTCCGCCCGTTGCGGCTTGCCGATGTGATGCAGGGCAAGGAGGCGGCGTGGGATCGGGTCTGCGAGCGATTCGGGCTCGCGCGCCACCCACTGTCGGCGGTCGCGAACTGGGGCTACCTCGACGCCACCCTGGAGCGGACCTGGGACGAGATTCTCAGCACCGGCAAGGCGCGGTCGTTCGGCTTCCACGACTGGGCGGACAGCGAGGAGCGGCTGCTCGCGCTGATCGGCGAGTACCGCGCGGCGAAGATCCTGCCTTGAAATTGCCCCGGGCCGGCCGTCCCGATCCCGCGTAGTCGGGGCCAGACTTTTCCGTACTTCCGCTCCCGCGGGAATGACGTATGGGCGCGTTGCGGTGAACGCCGTGCGGACCATCATTCCCGCGGGGCCTGCTCGCGCGCAAGCAGGGAGCGGAATTCTGGAGATCACGATCACCGCCGCGACGCAATGGGCGTCTCCGGGTGAGCTGATGTACACGGCTAATCCGACCTACCAAATACTGAAACATCGGCGCGAAATGGCCCTGGGAGTCCTGATGAGTCTGTATCTCCATTGTTCGACGGCTTTCGATGGTAGTATCGGCCGCCCCCCGGGGCCAAGCGACGCCCGTTGCTCCTCGGAGCCGGTGTACGGAAAGGGGTCCGCTCGGGAAGCAGTCCTGGAGAAGGAGCCTCCGTGCTCAAAATTCGCAACCTCCAGACCGGATACGGCAAGGTACAGATCCTGCGCGGCATCGACATGGCCGTGCCCGAAGGCCGCATCGTCGCTCTCCTCGGCGGTAACGGTACCGGCAAGTCGACGCTGCTGAAGGCGGTCTCCGGCCTCCTGCCGGTGTGGTCCGGGTCCATCGAGTTCAACGGCGAGGAGATCCGGAACCGCAAGCCCCACGTCATCGTCCGGCGCGGGCTCACCCAGGTCACCCAGGGCAAGGACATGTACCCGGCCATGACGGTGGAGGAGAACCTCCGGATTGGCGCCTATACCCGCAGCGACAGGGCCGGGGTCGCGGCCGACATGAAGAAGGTGTTCGACTATTTCCCGGTGCTCGGCGAACGCCGCCGCCAGCTTGCCGCAACCCTGAGCGGGGGCGAGGTGCAGATGCTCGTCATCGGGCGTGGCCTGATGGCCAACCCCAAGCTCATCATGCTCGACGAGCCGAGCTCCGCCCTCGCCCCGCGCGTCGTGCTCGACATCTTCAGCATCGTCAACCGCATCAACCGCAATGAAGGCATTACGATCCTGCTCGTGGAGCAGAACGTGCGCATGGCCCTCCTCCTCGCCGAGTACGGCTACGTGATCCGCGACGGTGTGATCCATATCGAGGGGAATGCGCGCGACCTCATCAACGACGACAACGTGCGCCTCGCCTACCTCGGGGGCACCGTCGCCGATGCCGGGGCAGAGCTGGCTCACTGAGCCGGCCGCCGGCAGGAGAGCGAAACCGGATGGATCTGCTGCTCGATTTCGTCATCGTCGGTCTCTCCATCGGCGTCGTCTACGGGCTCGTCGCGCTCGGCATCTCGCTCATCTTCTCGGGGCTCGACATCGTCCACTTCGCGCACGGCGAGGTGTACATGATCGGAGCCTTCGTCGGCATCGCGGTCGTCAACATCAGCGGTATGCCGTACTTCGGGGCGCTCGTCGGAGCGATGATCATCACCGGCGTCCTCGGCGTCATCATCGAGAGAGTGTTCTACCGCCGGCTCACGCGCGGCGGCGGCGGCTACACGGTGGCCGGGATGGGCATGATCATCTGCGGCTTCGGGATGTCAGTGGCGCTCCAGAACGTGGCATACCTGATCTGGGGTGCGGCCCCCCATCCGTATCCGGTGAGTTTCGGGATGCCGATCTTTCTCGGCAACATCGCTCTGCCGAAATCCTACCTCTACATCCTCATCAGCGCGCTGGTGCTGATGGTGGTGCTCCACACCTTCCTTACCCGCACCAAGCTGGGTCTCGCGGTGCGCGCCGTCGCCTACAACAAGGACACGTCATACCTCATGGGGGTGAACGTGCCGATGATGATCTCGCTCATCTTCGGCGTGGCGTGCGCGATGGCCGCGGTGGCCGGGGTGCTGATCGGCCCCATCAACTACGTGCAGATCGAGATGGGATACCTGATGCTGCTCAAGGCGTTCGCCGCCGCCGTGGTCGGCGGATTCGGGAGCCTCCCGGGAGCGCTTCTCGGCGGCGTCGTGGTGGGTCTTTTCGAAACGCTGTGCGCCGGCTACCTGGTCGCCAGCTACAAGGATATTTACGCCTTTCTGCTTTTGATCGTCGTGCTCATGGTGAGACCGACCGGCCTCCTCGGCATCATCGTGAAAGTGAAGGCGTAGTGAGGGGAAATGGAGTATCCCGGCCGTCCGAGATGGTGGGACCGACCGGTCTGCTCGGTATCATGGTGAGAGTAGAGGCGTAGTGAAGGAGAAATGGAGTCCCGGCCGTATGACCGGGGTTCCGTGTCATTGGCGCCGCGGGTCACGAGACTCCGCGGCGCCGTCATCCGAAGGAGAGGAGAACGATATGAACGCAGACCGGAAGAACGAGTGGCTCAGTCCGAGGAAGGCGATCGTTGCGCTCGCCGCCGGCGCCATGCTGGCGGTGGCGGGAGCGGCGTCCGCCGGCGTCATCAAGATCGGGGTGAGCATGCGCATGAAGACCGAGACCGGCGAGAAGTACGGTCAGATGGTGGTCGACGAGATCAACGCGATCAACGCGGCCGGTGGAGTCAACGGCAACACCATCGAGGTCAAGCTGCTCAACGACGAGTGCAAGTCCGACATCGGCGTGGCGAATGCGACCAAGTACGCCTACCAGGACAACGTGCATCTGTTCGTCGGCTCGACCTGCAGCTCGGTGTCGCTGCCGATCGTGGACGTCGTCCACAAGGCCGGGGTGCCGATGCTGATCCCCCATTCCACCAACTACAAGATCACCCTGAAGGGCAGCCCGTGGGTGTACCGGGTGCCGATCTCGTCGCGTTTCTCGGCCGCTGCGGCCGCGAAGTACACGGCCGAGAACATCGGCACGAAGATCGCCTACATCTGGGCATCCGATGCCGCCTCGCAGGCCGACGCGCAGAAGTTCTACGAGTACATCGAGACCTACCACGGCGAGCCGCCGGTCTACGCCGAGCAGTTCCAGGAGGGTGAGCTGGACCTTCGGGCCCATCTCCTCCAGATCAAGGCCCTCAAGCCGCAGGCGCTGATGATCTCGGCGCAGTCGCAGGACTTCGCGCGCGGGCTCGTGCAGTCCTACGAGGTCGGGATTCCACCGTCGGTCAAGCGGATCGGTGGGTCGGCCGCTTCCAACCGGCCAGCGGCGATTCTGGCCGGCGACGCGATCACGGGCGTCTTCTACCACGCCGCTTTCTCGCACGCGGACCCGGACCCCAAGGCACAGGAGTTCGTGAAGATGACAACGGAGCGCTATGGCGTCGCGAATCCGGATCACGACTTCTCGCAGGCGTGGGATCTCGTGCAGATCGCGAAGATCGCGCTCGGGCGGGCGGAGCTGACCCTCACCGACGATTCGCTGGCCGCGGACCGGGCCGCCATCCGGGATGCGCTTGGAACCGTCCAGGGCTACGTCACCCTCGGCGGCGGGGCGGTCGACTTCTGTGCCGATGCAACTCCCGAGTGCCGGGACGGCAACAAGACCCCGGTGCTCATCGAGTACACCAAGGGCGGCGAAGACTCCGAGGTTCGGGTCATCGGCAAGACCACGTTCGACGCCGATTTCGGCCTCGCGAGTATGAAGGAGGAGGCCGCAGCGCTCAGGAAGTCCCTCGACAACTAGCTTCGGCAAGAGAGCAGAAACAGAGCCGAAACGCTCGAGATCGGAATTCCGCGGGCGGGCGGTATCACGTCCGCCCGCGGTCCGTTCTACAGGTCTTTGAATCCCCCGACACGACGCACGGCAGCACGACCAGGCGGGCACCATGGCAGAGCAGGCGGCAAGTCTTCGATTCGTCGACGCGGTGGGGCGTTCGCTCACGCGATTGCGCAGCATCCACCCCCTCGCGCCCTGGCTCGTCGCATTCCTCGTGCTCACGCCGTTGCCGTGGGTGCTCGCCAACACCTACCACGTCTACCTCGCGAACATCATCTGCGTGATGATTCTTCTGTCGGTGGGGCTCAACATCGTCAAGGGGTTCTGCGGACAGGTGACGGTCGGGCATGTAGGTCTCTACGCGATCGGCGCCTATACCGCGGCCGTCATGTCGGTGAATTTCGGGATGTCGTTCTGGGTGTCCCTGCCCATCGCGGTGATGGCCACGCTGCTGGCCGGGGTGGTGATCGGAATCCCCTCGTTCCGGCTCGAAGGAGCCTATCTCGCGCTGGTGACGCTCGGGCTCGGAGAGTCGGTTCGCATCTTCATCAGCGCCACCGAGTATCTCGGCGCCACCAATGGATTCAGCGGGATCCCGTCCCCGCGGATCGGCGACTTCCGGTTCGACACCTACCAGAAGTACTACTACCTCGTGATGCCGGTCATGCTGCTCGGGGTGTTCTTCTCGTTCCAGATCCTGCGCTCCCGGCTCGGGCGCGCCTTCATGGCAGTGCGCGAGGACCCGGTGGCTGCCGCCGCCGCCGGGGTCAATGTTCGCGGCCACAAGATGGTGGCGTTCCTGATCAGCGCGGGGTACGCCGGCTTCGCGGGGGGGCTCTACGCCCATATGCTCCCGGGTTATCTCAACCCGCGGAACTTCACCATCATCGAGATGGTGACGTTGTTGCTCATGGTGGTGCTCGGCGGGCTCGGCCACATCTGGGGCGGCATCATCGGCGCAATCCTCGTCACCATCGTGTATGACATCACCAAGGACTACTATCACTACTCCCTGCTGCTATTCGGCGCCGTGATCGTCTTCACCGTTCTATTCATGCCGAAAGGGATCGGCGGGATCATCGATCGGTTCATCGCTACGAAGCGGTTCATCGCGCTCCGCGAGGGCCGCGAGAACCGTGGGGTGCAACCGGGTTCAGGCGATGCTGCTTAGAACGGAGAACCTGTCGAAACACTTCGGCGGTCTTCAGGCCGTCGGCGGAATCGACTTCGCGCTCGAGGAAGGCGAGGTCCGCGGGCTCATCGGTCCGAACGGCTCCGGCAAGAGCACGTTCTTCAACCTCGTCTCCGGTATCTACCAGCCTGACGAGGGCAGCCGGATCTGGATCGACGAGCAAGAGACCACCCACTTCGAGCCGCATCGGATCGCGGCCCTCGGCGTGGCGCGAACGTTCCAGTTGCTGCGGGTCTTCTCCGAGATGACGGTGCTCGAAAACCTGCTGGTCGGCCACCATCTCCACGTGGCCTACGGCTCGCTCGCGGCGGTGCTCGGCACACGCCGGGTGCGGAACGAAGAGAGGCGCGTGCGCGAGGAGATGATGGAGCTGCTCGCGCTCATCGGCCTCGCCGATTTCGCCGACATGCTGGCGTCGGAGCTCTCCGTCGGACAGCGCCGGCTGCTCGCGCTCGGCCGGGCGATGGCGATGCGCCCGCGCCTGCTGTTGCTCGACGAGCCGGCGGCGGGGCTCTCCCCGGTCAACGTGGACAACCTGCTCGGGATCATCATCGGCCTGAAGGAGCGCTACGGGCTTACCGTGGTCATCGTCGAGCATATCCTCAGAGTGGTGATGGACACGTGCGAGAGGGTCACGGTGCTCGATCACGGCCAGAAGATCGCCGAAGGGACACCGGACGAGGTCAAGATGGACCACGCAGTGATCGAGGCATATCTCGGCCGTGAAATGGAGGACGAAGAGGTCCGCCAGGCTCTCCTGGGCTGATCCGGATTGCCCGAGGCTTCCTTCGTGGCGCCTGCATGAACCCGAGCTGGGGCTGGAGAAGCGTGTTGCCTGAGCGCCGGCACCGGGTGTTCCCGTGAGCGTGCTGTACCTCGTGCGCCACGGGCAGAGCGAATGGAACCGGATCGGACGCATCCAGGGTCGCAGCGAGTCTCCGCTCACCGGGCTCGGCCGGGAACAGGCGGTGGCGCTCGGGCGCATGTTGCGGGCGGTCCTGCCGGATACGGACATCGACATCGTCGCGAGTCCGCTGACGCGGGCCTTCGAGACCGCAACCATCATCGCGGGTGAGCTTGGTCGCGCCGAGCGCGACGTGCGGACCGACGAACGCATCATCGACTTCGATGTCGGCGTTCTTTCGGGTTATCCGGGCTGGGACGCAGTCGCGGCCGACCACCCGGAGGTCGCTCGCCTGCGTCTTGAAGACCCTGTCCACTTCCAGCCGCCCGATGGTGAAAGCGGCGCCGATGTGCTCGCCCGCGCCCGTGCCTTTCTCGCCGCACGCGAGGCCGCCGGCCGCGACACGCTGGTCGTGTGCCATGGCGTCATCAACAAATTCATCCGTGCCGCCGCACGGGACATTTCCGGCGGAGCGATCATCGCTCTCGGCGAGGATCAGGATGTCGTCTACCGGCTCGACGGCGCGACCGAGACCGAGCTGCGAGCACACCGGGAGGTCGAGCACAGCATGAACAGGGAACGCCGGATCGTCCGCGTAGACTTGGCGGAGCGCGGATACGACATCGTCATCGGCAAGCAACTGCTGGAGACGGCTGAGGACGTGCTCGCTCCCATCGTCGCCGGCCGCAGGGTAGTCGTGGTCACCGACGCGGTGATCCGTGATGCTCACCTGCCCCGTCTCGCTCCGGCTCTCGATCGGTGCTGTGTCCGGTGGGATACGGTCACCGTTCCGACCGGCGAAGGCGCGAAGTCGTTCCGGGAGCTCGAGGCGCTGCTCGACCGGCTCCTCGATCTCGGCGTCGACCGGTCGACGGTGCTCGTCGCGTTCGGCGGCGGGGTCGTCGGCGACGTCGCGGGCTTTGCGGCCGCGCTGTTCATGCGCGGGATCGACCTCGTTCAGATCCCGACCACGCTGATGTCCCAGGTCGACAGCGCGGTCGGCGGCAAGAACGCGATCAACACCCGCCACGGCAAGAACCTCGTCGGCACCTTCCACCAGCCCAGGGCCGTGCTCAACGACGTGAGCGTGCTGGAGAGCCTGCCGCGCCGCGAGCTGCTCTCCGGATACGGCGAGATCGTGAAGTGCGGCCTGATCCGCGGCGAAGCGGAATTCAGGTGGCTGGAGGAAAATGCATCGGCGCTGCTCGCGCTCGAGACCGGCCCGCTGGTCGAAGCAGTGCGGATGGGCTGCGAGACGAAGGGCGGTATCGTCGCCTCGGACGAACGCGACCGGGGCGATCGGGCACTCGTGAACCTCGGCCATACCTTCGCGCACGCGATCGAGGCCGAGGCCGGGTACGGCGCGTTGCCGCACGGCGAGGCGGTCGCAGCCGGACTCGCGGCCGCCGCGGCGCTCTC
>JAKZYK010000039.1:0-3786 GCA_047514485.1 Gammaproteobacteria bacterium | reverse complement strand
CCGAACGGTGCGGCGCGTTGTCACGAGCGCATCGAGGTCTTCGTGGCCGGCGACGAGGCGGCGGCGCCGGAGTTCGCCCCCGTGCGCCGCGCGCTCGTCGAGCGATTCCAGTCCTTCAACGTCGAGGACATCGCGATCGTCGAGGGCTTGCAGGACGCATTCTCGACAACCGCCTTCGACGGCGGGCGCCTCTCACCCGTGTTCGACGCTAACATCCATCACTTCCATCGGCTAATCGCCGAGCACACTCGGACTCAGGGGCCTTGAGCGAGCCCAATCCGGTCCATCCCCAAGAGAAATGAGAATCCGTCAACGCAGGGCGAAACAGCCATGATATCCCTGTCAAATGAGTGATGCCGGTGCGCCGAGCTCTTGTTGAACGACAACGTACGCTACGTGTATGGCGCAGCCACAATCTGCTTGTGCACGCCAGCACGGACAATCCCTGTATCTGCGACAAGCAACCGGGCAGATTTCGCAAAGGTCGGAAAATCGCCGGGTGCAGCAAGTCCCGTTGCTGGCTATGCAAGAGCCACAAGCTCGCGAAACGGCCGACCGCGCGAGACCACCGAGAAGCGATCTCGTACCAGGAGTGGAGAAGCGAACACGGATATCCAATTGTACGGAAGAGAAGACCATGAATGCCTTCGCACTCCGTGGCTCCTCTGATATGACAATGACCGACTCGTATCCCGAACGACACTTTCGCAAACTGTCGCTCGGACGCCTGCCTGCGCCAAGTTTCAGGCGGGAACCTCCCACGTCCCGGCGGTCGATGCTTCACTGTCAGTCAGTGTGTGCCGGCACCGAGGCCGGCACACTACCAGCGCAGGCGGAAGTCGTTGCGGCCGGACGGATCCCCGCCCCGCATCAGGAACAAGGTGCGCTGGGTATGGTCCATGATCCCCTTCTCGTCAGCGAGCCGGCGGGCGATCTCGCGGTCGAAGATCGACGTGGTCGGCATGTAGCGAAGGGTCATGCCGCGGCGGGGATGCGGCGAGTTGTTCGCTTCAGAGCCATGCGCGAGAAAGACGTCGTGGAGCGAGATCTGGCCCGCCTCCAGCACCAGGTCCACGGCTTCCTTCTCGTCGTACTCCGAATCCACCAGCTCCTGGTTCAGCGTGAGATCGGGGCTTGAATTGGTGCGGTGGGAAAGTAGCCGTCCGCTCCGGTGGGAGCCGCGGATGACGCGAAGGCACCCGTTCTCGCGTGTCGCGTCGTCCACCGCGATCCAGACCGTGCAGGTCGCCAGCGGCCGAATCGGCCAGTACTCGCCGTCCTGATGCCAGGGCGTTGCGTAACCGTTGACGGCCGGCTTGGCGAAGAAGCTCGAGTTCCACAGCGCGAAGTCCGGACCCAGCACCTGCTCCACCATGTCCAGCACCGCCGGTATCCGGGCATGGTTGAGGAACGCCAGGTCGAAAGCGAGCACGTTGGGACAGTAGTTGACGTACTCCGGATGGCCGGCGAGCAGCCGATCGTGGTCCTCCCGGATCGCCTCGATGGTCTCGTCCGGCAGGCGGTAGTCGGGGACGACGTATCCGTCTTCCTGGTATTGCTCCAACTGGGTCTTCGTGAGCATCATCTTCGAGCCCCCTCGGTTGGCTTCCTTCGACCCCGGCGGCCCGGACGGCCAGCTTCGAGCACCCGGCCCCAATATCCAGGCACGGAAAATTCCATCACTCTGCTTGCTGATCGGGCTCCGGGTCGAGTCCGGGCGGAACGCACGTGTGCCAGTCCGTCGCCTTTTGAAATGCCTGTCCGATACGAAGCGCCGTAGCTTCCTCATAGCCGCGGCAGGCGATCTGCAACGAGGTCGGCAGCCCGCCCTCGGTCCTCCCGTTCGGAACCACGAGCGCGCAGTAATCGATGAGGTTGATGGGCCTCGTGAATATCGCGGCGGTGGTGCTCTGGTCGATGTCCGCGACCACCGGCGCCGCGGTGCGGGTGGCGGGCGTGAGCAGCGCGTCGACGCCGGTCAGGGCGACATTGAACGCGCGCTTGATGGCGGACCGCTCGCGCTGGACCTCGATGTACTCTCGCGCCGGCATGTTGCGCCCCGGACGGATCCGGGGGCGTATGTCGCCGTCCACAGGAAGGCTGTCGTCGTCGATGTACTCACCGACCCATGTATAGCCCTCCGCCGCGATAATCTTGCCGAGGATGTCGCCCATCGGAACGAACCGGCGAGGCAGCTCGACGTCCACGATCGACGCTCCGAGGTCCGACAGTGTCGCGAGTGACGCGTCGTAGGCTGCAAGCACTTCGTCACCCACGCCATCGCGCTCGTGCTCCGGCATTCGGGCGAGCCGCATGCCGGCCACACCGCGGTCGAGACCGGGGCGAGGATCGTCCGCCGGTATGTGCCAGGTAGCAGTGTCGTGCGGATCAGGACCCTGGAGAAGCAGATAGAGATCGACCGCATCCTCCACCGATCGGCACATCGGCCCCGGCGTATCGAGCGTGTGGGCAAGGGGCAGGACGCCATGACAGCTTACCCGCCCCACGGTGACCTTGAGTCCCGTGAGCCCGTTCCACGCCGAGGGGATTCGGACCGAGCCTCCGGTATCGGTCCCGATGGCCCATGGGGCGAGACGGGCGGCCACGCTGACGCCGGACCCGGAGCTGCTCCCTCCCGGGGCCCGGTGGACGGCGAGATCCCACGGGTTCCATGGAGTTCCCATGTGCTGATTGGTCCCCCAGGCGCCCATCGCGAACTCGACCGTCCGCGTCTTGCCGATGACGATGACTCCGGCCGCCATGAGCCGGCGCGCCAGCGTCGCGGTCACCGGAGAGATGCGCGATTCCCAGACCTTCGAGCCGCCTGTGGTGACCCGCCCTTCGAGGTCGATGATGTCCTTGAGCGCGATCGGTACGCCGTGGAACCGCCCTGCTGCCTGCCCGGCGCGCCGGGCGAGATCGGCCCCTCTGGCCGCAGCCCGCGCCTCGTCCACATACACGTCGATGAAGGCGTTGAGCCGCGGCTCGAGCCGCTCGATTCGCGCGAGCAACGTCTCCACGAGCGCTTCCGATGTGAGCTCACCCGCCGCCAGCGCATCCGCGGCGGCGCCCGCGTTCAGGAATTCGCAACCCGGCATTTTCGCTCCTCCTCCGTTCGATGTGCCCCGATACCTCTGTACGCTGTCCGCCCATCCCGACCCGATGGGTTCGGAATGCCTGTTGTGACCACTGCGAAACGGACAAGGAATCCCCGGTGATACTCGGGGAAGATGCAGTCCTGCCCCGGGGCCCGGATATCGGACCATCCACGGCGGGTTGCGTCAATGTCAACGAAGTCCGGGCCGCTTGTCCAACCTGACAGGTCCGTTTCGATGTACTCGGCGGTGCGCTCACGACAACCGCGTCGCGGTCGGACCGGGTCAACCCGCCGTGGGTCGGCGGGAACACTGCGGGCTGAGCACCGGCTCGGCATCGCGATACACTGCCCCCCACCGTTCAACATCAGGAGCCCCAGGTCATGTCAGAGTCGTCTGTGCTTCGCATCGGTGTCGTCGGCGCCGGCGCCAACACCAGGAAGTTCCACATTCCGGGTCTGCAGAACCAGCCGGGCGTCGAGATCGTCGCGGTGGCCAACCGATCGCGCGAATCGGGTCAGCGCGCGGCGAGCGAGTTCGGCATTCCGCAGGTAGCGGATCACTGGCGCGGGATCATCGAGGACGACGGCATCGACGCGGTGTGCATCGGCACGTGGCCGTACCTGCACGCGCCGGTCACCATCGCCGCCCTGGAGGCGGGCAAGCACGTGCTCTGCGAGGCGCGGATGGC
>JAKZYK010000038.1:0-2520 GCA_047514485.1 Gammaproteobacteria bacterium | reverse complement strand
CCACTCGCTGCTGCCGAGCTTGCGCGCCTGCACCAGCGACAACGCGCCCGAGCACGGAGTCATTCTCCGGCAGCATCAGGATCCGCCAACCTCGTCCGCCGGCCGCCCGACGACGCGCTCGAAAGTGACGGGGTCGGTCGCCCGGCGGCGATGGAGCGCGCGATGCAAAGCGCGGAGCTTCGCACGCTTCGACGGTGTCGATATGTGCGATCCGTTCCCGTGCCAGTCCTATGCCAGCGCCCGGCGGCGGCGGACCGAGCGCCGGAACGTATGCGCCCAAAGCGGGTACCACAATGGCCATGCCTCAGACGGCGGGCATCAATCACTGCCGGAGCGCGCCGGATTCTTCAGACAAGCTATTGTGTGTAGACTGCGCGGCCGTACCAGACTCTGGTTTCGTCCATCGGGAGCGGCGCCGTGACGCAGACAGCCCGCGAGTTCATGGGTGAGCGCGCGATCGAAGCGCTTCGCCGTCCGGCGCTCGAAGAGGCCCGCGGCCTTCCGGCGGCGCTGTACACCAGCCGTGAATTCTTCGACATCGAGCAGCGCCGGCTGTTTCCGCGCACCTGGGTCGGCATCGCATTCGATACCGACGTACCCGCCCCCGGTGACGCGACCCCGCTCACGGTGTGCGGCCTGCCCGTCATCCTCGTGCGCGACGAGAGCGGCGAGGTGCGCGTCCTGCACAACGTGTGCCGCCACCGCGCGACGATCGTGCTCGAGCGGGCGGCCAAGGGCCTGCGCACATTCAAGTGCCCCTACCACGGGTGGGTCTACGGCACGGATGGCTCGCTCAAGGCGACGCCGTTCTGGGACGGCACCGCCGATTCGCACCGGTGCCCGGTCGGCGCGGCCGGTAACGGCCTCGCCCAGGTGCGTTGCGGGGTGTGGAATCACGTCGTGTTCGTGAATCTCGACGGTCAGGCGGAACCGCTCGAGACCTATCTGGCGCCCATGGCAGCGGAACTCGCTCACCTGGACATCCAGGGGCTTGAGCTCGGGCATCGTCTCGACTGGAAGTTCAAGGCCAACTGGAAGCTGGTGATGGAGAACTGGGAGGTCTATCACCACGTCTGGGTCCACGAAGGTGTGTTCGACAAGATGTCCGACGAGGTCGACCTGACCACCGGCGAGCCCTATACCGACATGATCGCCGACGGCAACGTGATGATGCTCCGATACAAGGGGAATCGACCGCCAGCGGCCCAGAAGGCCGTGAATGGCCCTGCGCTCCCGCCGGTCCCGACCCGATACGAGAAGACAGAGCCGACCGGAGCCGCCAACGCGGTATTGCCGAACACCACCGTCACCATCGGCGCCGTCGCCTACGCGCCCGCAATCTACGTGCCGATCGCGCCCGGCCTCACCGAAGCGCGCATGGCGTGGTATTTCGCGCCCGGCGCCGCCACCGGCACGAGATTCGAGGCGAGCCGCGAGGCAATTCTGGACCGATGGCTCGGACCCACCCGATCGTTCGACGACCGGCAGGGGATCCGATCGCAGGATCATCGCTGCATGGAGCTGCAACAGGCGGCGCGCAGCTCTCCCATTGCCGACGACGTCAGGTTCTCGGCGACCTGGGAGGCCAACGTGCGCTACTTCCAGGACTGGCTTGTTACACGACTCGACTCCTGACCAATCGATGCTCATTGCCGAGCGCGACGGCAGCGAGCCCATTCCATACATTCAGCATCGCGCCCAAAGGAGAACTCGATGAACAGACTCATGACCCCACTGAAATTCCTGCTTGCGAGCATGCTGGCGCTCGGTGTCGCCGCCGGTGCATCCGCACAGGACGCCCGCCAGGCGCTCTCCAAGGACAGCGTGCTGCAGACGATTCTGGAGCGCGGCGCCATCAATATCGGCCTGTCGGCGTTCGTGCCATGGGCCATGCGCGACAAGAACGGCGAGCTCATCGGATTCGAGATCGACGTCGCCAAGAAGGTGGCCGAAGACATGGGGGTGGAGATCAACTTCGTGCCCACCGCATGGGACGGCATCATCCCGGCCCTCCTCGCGGGCAAGTTCGACATCATCATCAGCGGCATGTCGGTGACCATCAAGCGCAACCTGACCGTCAACTTCACCCGTCCGTATGCGCGCACCGGCTACATCGTGATCGCCAATTCGAAGCTTGCGGAGGAGAAAGGAATTGCCGGACTGGAAGATCTGAATCGCGAAGACATCACCATCGCCTCGCGCCGCGGCTCGACCGGTGCGGTGGCAATGGAACGCCATTTTCCCAAGGCCCGGAAGATCTACTTCGATGACGATATTCTGAGCGTTCAGGAGGTCGCGAACGGCAAGATCGAGGCGGCCTCGTCGACCCCGCCGAAAGCGGCATTCGAGATCGAGCGCCGCGGCGATGTCATCCGCATCGTCTCCAACGAGCAGTTGTCGCCGACCCGCGAGGCGTTTGCCCTGCGCAAGGGCGATCCGGATGCGCTCAATTTCTTCAGCAACTGGATCCAGGAAGCCGAGGCAAGCGGCTGGTTGGCAGAGCGCCGCGCCTATTGGTTC
>JAKZYK010000037.1:0-8490 GCA_047514485.1 Gammaproteobacteria bacterium | reverse complement strand
CCGAGCCAGAAGGTCGAGGCTTCGACCCTGGGCGGCCAGGGGATCTCCGTGGTCTCCTACTCCGACAAGAAGGATCAGGCGCTCCAGTACATCAAGTGGTTCGCCAAGCCTGACGTCCAGAAGAAGTGGTGGTCCCTCGGCGGATACTCGTGCCATAACGCCGTCCTCGGGGATCCGGGCTTCGCGGATACCGCGCCGTTTGCCGCCGACTTCCTCAAGGCGATGTCGGGCGTGAAGGATTTCTGGCAGGAGCCCGCGTATGCATCTCTGATGCAGTCGATGCAGAAGCGTGTCCACGACTACGTAGTCGCCGACAAGGGAACGGCGCAGGAAGCGCTCGACAAGATGATCGACGACTGGGTCGAGGTATTCGAGGACGAAGGGAAGCTTTGAGCGTCGAATCCGCCCGAGCACGTCCGGGCGGGCGCGCGTATCCGCGCCGTCCGCCCGGAACCACCCGCCCGGCCGGTGCAGCCGGCAGGCGCGGCTCCGCACCGGCGCTCATGCCTCGACCTCGGCGAACCGCACGATGCCGCATACCGGAGAACAGCCGGTGAGCGGCGGCACCCCCTCTCGCCTACCGGGCAGCGATCCGGCGTCATCGCGAGCCGCTCCCCGTCACGCGCTCGCCGGCAGGGTCCGCGGCCTGTCGGATCGGGCCGTCGTGTGGCTCTTCGTCACCCCGACGATTCTGGTCCTGCTGGCCATCAACATCTTCCCGCTGCTGTGGACCATCTGGCTCAGCTTCACGAACTACCGCGCCAACCGGCCCAATGCGGACGTCGAGTGGGTCGGTTTGCGCAACTACGAACGCATCCTCAACAAAGAGGACATCTGGGAGTACCTGCAGGCGACCGCGCACTTCCTGTGCTGGACGATGATTCTCCAGGTCGTCATCGGCTTCGGCCTGGCGCTCCTCATCAACCGGCACTTCAGGGGGCACAGCTTCTGGACCACGGTGATCCTGCTGCCGATGATGCTCTCGCCGGCGGTGGTCGGTGTCTTCTGGACGTATCTGTTCCAGCCGCAGACCGGCATTTTCAGCTACATCGTCAATGTCTTCGCCGATGTCGGTCCACTGGACATGATCGGGAGCGTCGACCTCGCGCCGTGGGCCATCGTCATGGTCGATACCTGGATGTGGGCGCCGTACGTGATGCTCATTTGCCTCGCCGGCCTGCGTTCCATCCCCGACTACGTCTATGAAGCGGCCGAGGTCGACGGCGCCTCCGCCTGGCGCCGGTTCTGGTCCATCACCATGCCGATGGTGCTGCCCTTTCTGATGCTGGCGGTGCTGTTCCGGGCCATCGAGAACTTCAAGATGTTCGACATGGTCGTCGAGCTGACCTCCGGCGGGCCCGGATCGACCACCGAGCTGGCGTCGATCAACCTCAAGCGGGAAGCCTTCGAGAAGTGGCGCACCGGTTACAGCTCGGCTTTCGCGGTGATTCTGTTCGTCACCGTCTTCGGGGCCGCCAACGTCTACGTCAAGGTGATGAACGCGGTGAAGCGGCGATGACCGGCAAGTCGGACGCCCATTCCGTCGCCGAGTCCTCCCCCGGCATCCGTCGCCTTGCCGGAGTGATCGTCGTGGCCTACGCGCTCGCGACGATGATCCCGCTGGTCTGGTTCCTGCTCACCGGCTTCAAGACGCCGCCCGACTCGATCTCCTACCCGCCCAAAGTCGTCTTCGAGCCCTCGCTCGAAGGCTACGTGAACGTCTTCACCAACCGCTCGCGCCAGACCCCGGAGTACATGGCCAGCCTCCCGCCGCCGCAGGTGTGGTACGACAGGCTGGTCCGCAGTCGCAACATGGTTATCACGGGGCCGTCGCGCTTCGCGGGCCGCTACGTCAACTCGGTCATCATCGGGTTCGGCTCGACCTTCCTGGCCGTCTTTCTGGGCACCCTGACCGCCTATGCGTTCTCGCGGTTCAAGGTTCCGCTCCAGGACGACCTGCTCTTCTTCATCCTCTCGACGCGGATGATGCCGCCCATCGCGGTCGCGATTCCGATCTTTCTGATGTTTCGCGAGCTGGGGCTGTCGGATACCCATCTCGGCATGATCCTGCTCTACACCGCCGTGAACATGTCGCTGTCGGTGTGGCTGCTCAAGGGGTTCATGGACGAGATCCCCCGGGAGTACGAGGAGGCCGCGATGGTCGACGGCTATACCCGGCTCCAGGCGTTCTTCAAGGTAGTGCTGCCGCAAGCGACGACCGGCATCGCGGCCACCGCGATCTTCTGCCTCATCTTCGCGTGGAATGAGTACGCCTTCGCGCTGCTGCTCACGAGCGGCAAGGCGCAGACCGCGCCTCCGTTCATTCCCATCATCATCGGCGAAGGCGGTCTCGACTGGCCGGCGGTCGCGGCGGGAACCACGCTGTTCCTGCTCCCGGTGCTCGTCTTCACCGTCATGCTCCGGTCGCACCTGCTGCGGGGAATCACCTTCGGTGCGGTGCGCAAATGAATCGAGCCGGCGCGAAGAGACGTGGCTGGCGGCGCTTCTTCCGGCGCGGCCCATGGGAGAACACCGCCACGGTGCTGATCGCGGCGGGCGTTGTGATGCTGATGCAGCCGTACTACATGAGCCTTTTCACCTACTCGTTCGCCGTCATCCTGGTGGGCACGGTGGGCTTCGTCATCGTGAGCCACTTCCCGGAGTGACGTGATGGCCGACATCGGCGTCCGGAACCTGCAGAAACGCTTCGGCGAATTCGTGGCCGTGCACGATTCGTCGTTCACGATCCAGGGCGGGGAGTTCTTCGTCATGCTGGGTCCTTCCGGATGCGGCAAGACGACGACGCTGCGGATGATCGCGGGCCTCGAGCTCCCGACCTCGGGGCAGATCCTGTTCGACGGCGAGGATGTGACGTCTCTGCGGGCGTCGCGCCGCGACATCGCATTCATGTTCCAGCTCTTCGCGCTGTATCCGCACATGCAGGTCTACGACAACATCGCCTTCCCCTTGAAGTGCCGTGGAGTGCCGCGCAACGAACGTCGGCGGCGCGTCGAGGAGACCGCGGCGCTGCTTCGTATCGACCACCTTCTCCACCGGCGGGTGTCGGGACTGGCGGGAGGCGACCGCCAGCGGGTCGCCCTGGGCCGCGCCATCGTGCGCAAACCCGAGGCGTTCCTGATGGACGAGCCGCTCGGCGCCCTGGATGCGGAGATGCGCGAGCTCATGTGCGGCGAGCTTCGCACGCTGCACGACCGCGTGAACGCGACGACCCTGTACGTGACGCACGACCAGATCGAGGCGATGTCGCTGGCGGATCGGATCATCGTCATGAACCACGGCGTGATCGAGCAGATCGGCGCCCCGCAAGAGATCTACGACCGGCCCCGGACCATGTTCGTCGCCGATTTCATCGGCAGTCCGCCGATGAGCTTTCTCCGTTTTCAAGGCGCGGTGCATGCCGGGCAATCCTCGATCACGCTCGACGGTGCGGCGGTCAAGGTGCCGGAGCTGCATGAGTCGCGCCCGCACGGCCCCCTCGCTCTCGGGGTCCGGCCCGACATGGTGCGCTTCAGCGACGCCTCGGCCCTGCGGGGCGCCGTGTTCGGCACCGAGTACCTGGGCACGACGCAGATCGTGACGGTGGAGACGGGTCTCGGGCAGGTCCGGGCGCGGGTGTCGTCGCGCCAGCAAGTGGAGCCCGGCGAGAACGTCGGCATCGAGTGCACACCCGAGCGCCTGGTGGTGTTCGATGCGCAGAGCGGACACGCCCTCGACAGCGAGCTGTATCGGCGAGGGCCGCATGGCTGATCTCTCGCTACGGGGCGCCGGCAAGCGGTTCGGCGATCAGGTTGCCGTCGAGGGGCTCGATCTCGACAGCGAGCTGTATCGGCGAGGGTCGCATGGCTGATCTCTCGCTACGGGGCGCCAGCAAGCGGTTCGGCGATCAGGTCGCCGTCGAGGGGCTCGATCTCGACGTCGCCGACGGCGAGCTCGTGGTGCTGCTCGGTCCGACCGGTGCCGGCAAGACCACCACCCTGCGTCTGATCGCCGGTCTGGAGACACCGGACGAGGGCGAGGTACGCATCGGCGATCGCGACGTGACGAAGGAGCCGCCGGCCGCCCGGGATCTCGCGTTCGTGTTTCAGCAGTACTCGCTCTATCCGCACATGACCGCGTACGACAACATGGCGTTTCCGCTGCGCGCCCCGGCCCGCCGCCTCGCCGAGGGGCTGGTTCGCGAGAAGGTCACCGAGATTGCCGGCTTGCTGCATATCGAGCACAAGCTCGACAGCAAGGCGACCCAGCTCTCGGGCGGCGAGATGCAGCGCGTCGCCATCGGGCGGGCGCTGGTGCGCGATCCGGCGGCCTATCTGATGGACGAGCCGCTCTCTTCGCTCGACGCGAAGCTGCGTTCCGAGCTGAGGCTCGAGCTGAAGCGGATCCAGCGTGAGATGGGAGCGACGATCGTCTACGTCACGCACGATCAGATCGAGGCGATGACGATGGCGGATCGGATCGGCGTGCTCCGTGAAGGGCATCTCGTGCAGGTCGGTACTCCGCACGAGGTCTACGAGGCGCCGCGCAACCTCTACGTGGCCTCCCGGCTCGGCTCCCCCGCGATGAACCTGCTCCCAAGCGACCTGCTGCCGGTCGAGGCCAAGCCGGCGGGGACGGTGACGGTAGGCGCGCGGACCGAACACATGCATCTCGCGCGGATGCGGGAAGGCGATGGCGTGGGCATGGTGCGGTGGATCGAGCACTTGGGCGATCAGAACCCCATTCACGTCGCCGTGGGCGAGCATACCCTGGTCACTCTGGGGGACTCGGCACTGAATCTTCAGGTCGGTGACCGGGTCGACATCCGGCTCGACAAGCCGCTGTTCTTCGGGCGCGACGGCGAACGGCTCTCCATCGAGCCGCGGTAACGCACGAGCGATGAAGCCGGAGAATGGTCGAGGGGAAGGAGATGGACGAAGCGCACGCGAGCTGGTGAGAAACACGGGCTCGATGCAATGGGTCATCGGTACGGTGGATTGTCGCCGATGGCCGCCCGGATCTCGCAACGAAGTGTCGGCGACATTCACAAGCAGACTCCTGGCTCAGGCGATGTCCGGTCCAGGAGAAGGAGGACGAGAAGATGCCGGCGATGAGCAAGCTGCTCGGCGATGTGGCCGTGGCAGTGCGCACGAGCGCGGATGAGCTCACGGAGCTCGACCGGGCGATCGGCGACGGTGATCACGGCGCCAACCTGCGCCGGGGCTTCGATGCGGTGGCCACGCTCGGCCCGGAGCTCGACGCCATGCCGGTGGGCAAGGCGCTGCACAAGGCGGGCATGACGCTGGTCATGAAGGTCGGCGGCGCCGCGGGTCCGCTGTACGGATCGCTGCTGATGGGGATCGGCAAGTCGCTGTCCGAGGAGCCGTGCTCCGAGGAGCCGAGCCGGTCGGATCTCGCCGATGCGCTTCAGGCCGGTGTCGACGCGGTCCGGCAACGGGGCAGGTCCGATACCGGCGACAAGACGATGCTCGACGTCCTGGTGCCGGTCTGCGAGGCGCTGCGCGACGCAGTGACGCGGTCGATGGAGACCTCTCGCCTCCTCGACAGCCTGGCCGCCACGGCCGGCCGTGGCCTCGAATCCACGCGCGCACTGCAGGCGCGCAAGGGGCGCGCTTCGTTTCTGGGCGAGCGAAGCATCGGCCACCTGGACCCCGGCGCCCGTTCGAGCCAGCTCATCGTCGAAACCGTATGTGCGAGCTTGCGAGGTGAGTCTTGAGCACCGCGGCGGCAGAACGAAACGTCGGCGTGGTCATCGTTTCGCACTCGCCGCACGTCGCACGCGGCGCGGCGGACATGGTGCGCCAGATGGTCGGCGAGAACGTTCCGCTGGCCTCGTGCGGAGGCAATCCCGATGGGGGGCTCGGCACCGACGTGGCGGCGATCTCGGCCGCGATCGAGGCCGCGTGGTCGGACCGGGGCGTGGCGGTGCTGGTCGATCTGGGCGGCGCCGAGATGAACGCGGAGATGGCGATCGAGATGCTCGACGAGAGCCGCCGTGGCCGTGTCGCGATCTGCAACGCCGCGATCGTGGAAGGGGCGGTGATGGCGGCGACGGAAGCGTCGATGGGAAGCGCACTTGCGGACGTGTGCGCAGCGGCCGAGGAAGCGTGATGAGAGCCGAGGGCCGGGTCGTCATCACCAACCCGACCGGACTACACGCGCGCCCCGCGGTGAAGCTCGCCCAGCTCGCGGCGGGATTCGACGCCGACATCGAGATCCGCGCGGGGGAGGAGGGCGAGTGGGTCCGGGCGCGCAGCACCGCCCGCGTGATGAAGCTCAAGGCGGGCGCGCAGTCGACCATCCATTTCCGGGCCGAGGGAGACCAGGCGGACGACGCCCTGTCGGCGCTCATCGACTTCGTGCGGCGTGACTTCGACGAAGGTCCCGTCGCTGCTGTGGAAACGCACGGAGAACGAGCTGCCGCGGCCGAGGGTACGCCGCCGGGAGGACGGGCAGTCGCGGCCGTGGCCGCGTCTCCGGGGCTCGCGATCGGCATCCTGCACATGCCCGCATCCCCCAATGGCGCGACTCGGCAGCCCGGCGATTCAAGCGTCGAGCGTGCTGCCTTCGATGAAGCGATCGCTCGGACGATCGAGAGACTGCGCGTGCTTGCCGACGAGTCCGGGGGGCTCGCTCGCGACGTGATCGGCTTCCAGATCGGTCTTCTCGAGGACGAGGAATTTCTCGGTCCGGTATGGGCGGAGATCGACGCGGGTTCGGCGGCGGACCAGGCATGGATCCATCGTCTGGCCCTGGAGATCGCGGACTACGAGTCGGCTCCCACTTCCTATCTTCGCGATCGAGCGGCCGATCTGCGCGATCTGCGTGACCGTGTCGCGATGGCGTTCGCGGAGGATGCGCATCCCCACACACTGCCCGAGCAGTGTGTGGTGATCACCGACGAGCTGACCCCCTCGCGGTTTCTCGAGCTCGACCGGAGCCGCGTCGTCGCGGTGGCGACGCATTCCGGGAGCCCCGCCAGCCACGCGGCGATGCTCGCACGAGCGTATGGCGTCCCGATGCTGGTGCAGCTCGCGTGTGCTGCGCAGGATCTGGCGCCGGGGGAGGAAGCCATTGTCGATGCCGACGAGGGCCGCCTCGTGCTCGCGCCTCCGCCCGCGATGCGCGAACGCTGCTCGCTCCGGATCGAGGAACGCCGCACACGGGACCGCGAGGCGGTGAAGCGCGCTTCCCGGCCGGCTCGCACGCACGCGGGCACGCTGGTCCGGGTGCTTCTGAACGTCGACGATCCGGCCGGACTGGCCGGTCTCGATCCCTCGCACTGCGACGGCATCGGACTGACCCGCACCGAGTTCCTGTTCCACGGCGGGACCGATCTGCCCGACGAGCAGACGCAGCTCGACTGCTACCGGCGGCTCGTCGCATGGGCGCGCGGGCGGCCGGTGACAGTGCGCACGCTCGACGCGGGCGGCGACAAGCCGATTCGCGGACTCACCATCGAGGGCGAGTCCAACCCCTTTCTCGGACTGCGGGGGGTGCGGCTGTCTCTCTCCCGCCCGGAGGTCTTCGCGACGCAGCTCCGGGCGCTGGCCCGGGCGGCGGCCGGCGCCGAGCTGAAGGTGATGCTGCCCATGGTGACGAATCCCGACGAGCTCGACGAGACACGCCGGCTTCTGTCGGCCGAAGTGCAGGCGCTGCGCTCGGCCGGCATCGATGCGGCGATGCCCCGGCTCGGCATGATGATCGAGGTCCCCGCGGCGGCGATGACCGTCGAGACCTTCGATGCCGACTTCTTCTCCATCGGCACCAACGATCTGACGCAGTACGTGCTTGCCGCCGGCCGTGATTCGACCGCGGTCGCGGGCCTTCTCGATCCGCTTCACCCGGCGGTGCTGGAGCTGATTGCGCGGGTGGCCGGCGCCTGCGCAGGGACCGGCCGCGAGGTGAGCGTCTGCGGCGAGATGGCGGCGCAGCCCGAGTGCCTTCGCGCCCTGCTCGACGCCGGCATTCGCGTGGTCTCCGTCCCGCCGGCCGCGCTGGCGTCCACCAAGGCATCCATTGCGGCACTGTGACGACGACGATGACAGCCGGCCGCGGCAAGCGGCAGGAACGCATCGCCGCCTACAAGACGACCCTGCGACGACTCATCGACCAGCGTCCGTCCGGCATTCGGCGCAAGATCGCCGAGGTCACCGGCACCCACAAGAGTTTCATCTCCCAGATCACCAACCCGTCGGATGCAACGCCGCTGCCGGCCCGGCACATCGATACCATCTTCGCCGTGTGCCACCTCTCGCCGGAGGAGCAGCAGGCATTTCTGAAGGAGTACCATTCGGCCCATTCGGCCCATTCGGCCCATTCGGTCCATCCGGGGCACGCCGGGCACGCGGAGCCGCGGAACGCACCTCAGCGCAATACCCGCACGCTGCACCTCCAGGTTCCTGTGATGCAGAACAAGAGGAAGCAGAAGGCGCTCGAATCACTGATCCGGGACACGGTGTGGCGACTGTG
>JAKZYK010000036.1:0-5688 GCA_047514485.1 Gammaproteobacteria bacterium | reverse complement strand
GACCAGCCGTTGTGCAAGTAAGGGTCGAGGGTGCAGCTGATCATCGTGGCCGATGCGCCGCCGTCCACCGCGCCGAGAAGGCCGGCAGGATCGATCCAGTCCAACAGTAGCGTCACGTCGGAATGTTTGACGGCAGTGGTCGCATCCGGACTGCTTCGCAACGTCAATCCCCCGAGATGCAGGCCATGCCCGGCGGGGAACACCGCCCCGGACTTGAGGCCGGTTGCGACCTGTGCACCAAGCAGCTCCGCCAGCCGCACCCGCTGATTCCAGCTTCGTTGCGAGCGACTGGAGCGGCCCATCAGGATTACCGGCCGCTCGGCGGCAACGAGAAGATCTGCGGCGCGTTCTATCGCTTGCGCCGATGCGTGCGGTGCCTCGGGCGACGCAAACCGCTCGACCCGCGGAATCGCGACTTCGGTTTCGAGGGCGAGTTCCTGCAGCCCGACGTCGAGACAGACATACACCGGACCCTTGGGGGGTGTCCTCATCAGCGCGGCAGCCCGCAACATGCTCTCCACCAGTGCCTGAGGCGAGCGCGGCTCGTCGTCCCACTTGACACTGTGGCGAAGCAGCGCGCCCTGGTCTTTCGATGCGTGGATCCACTCGATCCAAGGGCGGCGCTTGCATGCGTCGGCTGGTCCGCTCGCACCCATGACGAACACCGGCAAGCGATCGCACCAGGCGTTGAATATTCCCAGCAAGCCGTGCATCAGGCCGACGTTCGCGTGCAGCATGACCGCCATTGCCCGATCCGTCGCTTTGGCATAGCCATGCGCAATTGCCAGCGCGTGATCCTCATGCAGGCACAACAGCAACTGCGGGTCGCGGTTACCGAGATAGTTGATCAGGCTGTCGTGAAAGCCACGAAAGCTGGCGCCGGGATTGAGCGCGATGTATTCGATTCCGAGGCGGCGCAACATCTCGGCCGCGATATCGCTGCCCCACGCCATGGCTGCATTGCCTCCCGGCGCGGGCCGATCGATGCGTTCGATTTCGGTCATCTCGACTCCTTCACACGCACGCAATTCCTTCAAGAATCAGGTGTCCATAAAATCGGAACCTACAACCCGTGAGGCGCCATCTGTTCGAGTGACTACGCTGGAGTAATATTATTCCATATAAATCAACGCAGTTTCTGCATTCGTCCGTGCTCTCCGTCCTTGCGCTCCCGCCACATCTACAGTTCAATACGCGCCAATTCGATGTCTGTCGATTGCGGTTTGATGACGGATTCCGCACACCCGACATCCCTCACGCGGAGGCGCGCCATGCCCAAGCGAAGCGAGCTCAGACTCACCAAGCGCACCGTCGATGCACTCACCGTTGAGACCAAGGATACCGTCTTCCGGGACCGGGACCTCGCGGGGTTCGGAGTGCGCGTCCACGCCACGATCAGGCGCGCGCGGCGGCGACGAGCGTCGGAACCCCGACAAGGTTGATCGCGCGGCGCATGTTATAGGCAAGGGCGGTCAGGCTGAACTCGCCGCGCACGTTCTCAAGGCGCCGCATCAGGAACCGGCCTTGTCCCATCCACTGCTTGATGGAGCCGAAAGGATGCTCCACGCACTCGCCGCAGCGGGTCAAGAGTTCGGGACGCTTGGCGAGGCGTTCCGCCATCCGTTCCACGACGGCCTCGTTCACGTAGCGCACAATGCCCCGGTACCATGACTTGGTGCAGCGCTCCCGTAT
Organism: Gammaproteobacteria bacterium; assembly: GCA_047514485.1. Taxonomy (GTDB): domain Bacteria; phylum Pseudomonadota; class Gammaproteobacteria; order HK1; family HK1; genus HK1. Next base: position 3,996 of record JAKZYK010000036.1, on the reverse strand, counting down.
GGTGCATTCCCGGCAAGCCTGGAAGTTGGCGTAGCACATCAAGGGCGTGTTGCGGACCTTCGTGGCGTACGCGGGTGACAGGCGCTGGCCGTTGGGGCACTCATAGGTGCCGGTCTCCTTGTCGTACTGAAACGCCGACTTCGGGAAGCGGCCGCCGAAACCGGCGGGGCTGCGCTTCGGCTTGGGAACGTACGGCGTCACGCCCGCAGCTTCGCAAGCTTCGATGTCCTCGATCTTGAAGTAGCCCTTGTCGGCCACGACATCGATCCGATCCGCCTCAAGGTTCTCACGCGCCGCGCTCGCGCAGCGATCCGATTTTCGCGGAGAGCTCGGTGACGGATGCCGCGCTGCCGCCGGAGTCTCCGGCGTCTGCCTCGTCCATTTCCTTCAGGTAGTGCTCAAGGCGCTCGTCAGTCTTGTTCAACTTGCTGTCCAGCATCGCCCGTGTGAAGTTGCGCTTGCGGTTGTTCACCGCCTTGATGCGGGTGCCGTCGACGGCGAGGAGTTCGCATCCGTACAGGTCGAGCTCGCGGCACAGCGATACGAAGTCGCGGAACACCGCGTTCCAGCAGACCTTCATCGAGCTCGAGGTCACCTACGACCCGGAGGTGCTCGGCATCGGGGAGGCTCGGGATTCAAAGGCGCTGTCGGCCGCGAACTATCCCGGACTGGTCAAGAAGACGATGCGGGACATGTTCCCGGACGTGAACGGACGCAAGGCCAAGCGCACCCTGTACGGCATCGTGAGCACCGGCGCGAGCTACATGCTGCGCGAACGCGTGCTCGCCGACCCCGGGCTCATCGGCCGGACCGAGCGCGTCCGGGTCCCGGCCGACGACGACATCGACATGCTCGTCAAGGGCCACATCGACCGCAGCGCGCCGACTTCGGAACGGCGCGTCAAGGACAACCAGCTCGGGTGGGTCGCGGCGCTCGAAGAGGCCGGGCGCATCGAGAAGCGCTTCAACACCACGTTCTTCACCGCCGGCGACTCGCGCGAGCCGGAGCTCGCGGGGATCCGGGGCGCCGCGGTCGGCTCGTTCTACACCCTGCTCGTCACGCTGGTGCTGTCGTTCCCCATCGGCGTCGCGGCCGCCGTCTATCTCGAGGAATTCGCACCGACCAACCGGTTGACGGACCTCATCGAGGTGAACATCAACAACCTCGCCGCGGTGCCCTCGATCATCTTCGGGCTGCTCGGCCTCGCGGTGTTCATCAACTTCTTCGGCCTGCCGCGCTCCGCGCCGCTGGTCGGCGGGCTCGTCCTGACCCTGATGACTCTGCCCACCATCATCATCGCGAGCCGCGCCGCACTGAAGTCCGTCCCGCCGTCGATCCGCGAGGCGGCGCTCGGGATGGGTGCGTCGAAAATGCAGACGATCACGCACCACGTCCTGCCGCTCGCGATGCCCGGAATGCTCACCGGGACGATCATCGGCATGGCTCAGGCGCTCGGCGAATCTGCGCCACTGCTGATGATCGGCATGGTCGCGTTCATCGTGGACGTCCCCGGCGGGCCGCTCGATCCGTCCACGGTGCTCCCCGTCCAGATCTTCCTGTGGGCGGACAGCCCGGAGCGCGCATTCGTCGAGCGCACGTCCGCCGCGATCATGGTCCTGCTCGCGTTTCTCATCACGATGCACGCCCTCGCGGTCATCCTGCGCCGGCGGTTCGAACGCCGCTGGTAGCCGGAAGTCGAACACGAATCGCCGCCGGATCGCGCGATACTGCATGGACGAGCGGCGCAAGGAGTCGGACATGAGTGTGACTGCTTTGGAGATGTCAGCCGCAAGGAGTGCCCCGCCGCCGATGTCGGCGCATGTGTCCATCGAGCCGGTCCCCGGCGACATCGAGACGGCCGGGGAGGTCACCGCCGAACCATCGACATCTGCCGGGTGTCGGGCAGCATCAAGCTCGACGGGGAAGATATCTACGATTCCCTCCTCGACGTGGTGCAGCTTCGCGCCCGCGTCGGCATGGTGTTCCAGAAGCCCAATCCGTTCCCCAAGTCGATTTACGACAACGTCGCGTACGGACCGAGGATCCACGGACTGGTCGACGGCAAGCGCGAGACCGAGGCGATCGTCGAACGCAGCCTCGAGAAGGCCGGCCTGTGGAACGAGGTCAAGGATCGCCTCGAGCAGCCCGGCACCGGGCTGTCCGGCGGACAGCAGCAGCGCCTGTGCATCGCGCGGGCCATCGCGGTGAGCCCCGAGGTGATCCTGATGGACGAGCCCTGCTCGTCCCTCGACCCGATCGCCACCGCGCGCATCGAGGAGTTGATCGATGAGCTGCGGGAGAACTTCACCATCGTGATCGTGACCCACTCGATGCAGCAGGCCGCCCGTGTCTCGCAGCGCACCGCGTACTTCCATCTCGGCAAGCTCATCGAGGTCGGGGAGACCAACCAGATCTTCACCAACCCCCGGCACAAGCTCACCGAGGACTACATCACCGGACGGTTCGGCTGAACGGGGCGCGGGCGACCCCCGGGCGGTCACGATGAGCGGCGAAGAGCACACCTTCAAGCGCTTCGATCAGGAGCTGACGCACCTGAACAGCGTGGTGCTCCGCATGGGCGGCCTGGTGGAGGATCAGATCGCGAAGGCGGTGACGGCGCTGCGCGAGGCGGACCTGGAGGTCGCCCGCAACGTGGTCGCCCGCGACCATGTCGTGAACTTCCTCGACGTCCAGGCCGACGAGCAGATCCTCAACCTCCTCGCGCTCCGTCAGCCGGTCGGCAAGGATCTGCGCATGATCCTCTCGCTGGGCAAGACGGTGACGGATCTGGAGCGCATCGGCGACGAGGCCGAACGCATCGCCCGCATGACCATCGACATCTACAGCTCGGACAGTCCGCCGCCGGACGCCCGGCTCCTGAGCGATGCGTTCCGCATGTCGACGCTGGCGACGAGGATGCTGCACGACGTGCTCGACGCCCTCGCCCGGCTCGACGTCGACAAGGCCATCCAGGTCGCCCGCGGCGACATCGAGCTCGACAGCGAGTTCCAGGCCGCGCTGCGCCGTCTGTCCACCTACATCATGGAAGATGCCCGCAACGTCGGCCACACCATCAACGTGACCTTCATCGTCAAGTCGCTCGAGCGGATTGGCGATCATGCCAAGAACATCGCCGAGTACGTGGTGTTCCTGGTCAAGGGAAAGGACGTGAGACACGTCAGCCCCGGCTCGATCGATACCGAAGAGCTCGACCGCTGAGCCCCCGCGGTCGGGGACGCTGCACCCGATCCCTGGCCCCGATATTTGCCGATCCGCGTCCGCAGCCGCGAATCGGTGAAATATCGCGGCTAGCGAATCGACCGACAGCCATACCCGGGGTGCCGGCAGTGCGGCAGCGCATCCGCGTCGCCGGTGCATTCGGTTACACGCGGCGCTTCGCCCACGCCCCGCGTCGGCGCCGCCGAGATACACTGCGGATCGGCCGCTATCGACGAAGGGATATCTCCCATGCCCATGTCCCTGGAGCACCTCAGGGTGCTGGACCTCACCACCCACCTCTCGGGCCCGTACTGCGCGATGGTCCTTGCCGACCACGGCGCCGACGTGGTCGAGATCGAACGCCCGGGGGGCGGGGACGACATGCGCGGGACGCCGCCGTTCGTGGGAGGCGAAAGTGCGCCGTTCATGCTCTGGAACCGGAACAAGCGTTCGGTGACGCTCGACCTGAAAGCGGCGGACGATCTCGCGACGTTCAAGGCATTGTCCACCGTCGCCGACGTCGTGATCGAAAGCTTCAAGCCGGGCACCGCGGAGCGACTCGGAATCGGCTACGAAACGCTGTCCGCACTCAATCCCCGGCTGATCTGCTGTTCGATCTCGGGGTTCGGCCAGACCGGTCCCTACGCTTCGCGCGGCGGCTTCGACCTCATCGCCTGCGGCATGTCCGGATTGATGAGCATCAACGGACCCGCCGACGGGCCTCCCTTCCGCATTCCGATTCCCATCACGGATCTCGGGGCCGGACTCAACGGCGCC
>JAKZYK010000035.1:0-4505 GCA_047514485.1 Gammaproteobacteria bacterium | reverse complement strand
AAGTCGAGCAGATAGAGACCGCCGTCCCGGAACAGCTCATCGCCGAGGCGGGAGGAGATCTCGATACACAGTTGCGCGTCCTGGTGAAATATGACGACTCGCAGGGTGTCGTCGAACAGGAAGACGCTGAACAGAACGTCGCCGAGCAGAACGTCGCCGAGCAGAACGTCGCCGAGCAGAGCGCCGCCGAGCAGGACGTCACCGAGCAGGACGTCACCGAGCAGATCACGGTGCGCGAGATTCTGGAACGCATCCTGGCCGAGCCCAAGAAGCCGATCTCGATTGTCAAGACGGTACGGTACTTCGAGGTCATGACGCTGAGGGAGCTACTCGATAGCGAAGTGGACGCCGATACGTTTCTGAACGTGGTCACGCGGCCGTATCGGATCGAAACGGCGACCCTGGCCGATCTGCTGCAGAGGCAGAAGACTGAGAATCCCGATACGATCTTCTACCTCCACACCGTACAGCCCACCGATGAGCAGGGTATCTGGGGCATCGTCCACTTCGGGCTCATCGAGAATTTCGCCCGCGGCATGGCGGTCAAGCGCGGTGAAAAGCTCGAGACGTACACCGTGCGGATCCCCAGAGATGCGGACGAGAAGCTTCACGATCAATCGAGCTCCTTTCTCGGCAAACTGATCGACCGAAAGACGGAAGAGTCGTTCGTCTACAACTTTCGCAACAGTCGGATGGGCCGCAATCCCGATCGCATCTACCCCGGACAGGAGATCGTCATCATCCACTTCGAGCCGGAGGAGCTGATCTCGATCTACAAGCACTTCGCCACCGGCTGACCTGGAGCCGGCCCGGTCTTCAGACGGCCCGGCGGCGCGCGGACCATGAGCGGCAGGGACGGCCGGCGGGCAGCCACACCCCTCGAAGCGAGCTGTCATTGGTCCCTTTTCCGTGACGTCTTGTACAAAACGACGAAAGAATTGTTCGTGACCTCCGGAGTCCCGCTTCCGCGGGAATCCAGAAGTTTGGCTCCGGCTACGCCGGATTGGGGTACCGGACCGTGAACCGCAGCAGTCTGGTCTGCCCGGCATTAGCGCGAAGATCGGCGTCAGATCTGCTCGAGCTCGACGAGGGTCCCGCAGAAGTCTTTCGGATGCAGGAACAGCACCGGCTTGCCGTGCGCCCCGATCTTCGGCCGCCCGTCGCCAAGCACGCGAGCCCCGCGCTTCTGGAGCCGCACGCGCGCCGCTTCGAGGTCCTCGACCTCGTAACACACATGGTGCATCCCGCCACCCGGATTGCGCTCGAGGAATCCCGCGATGGGGGAAGACTCTCCGAGCACCGCGAGAAGCTCGATCCTGGTATTCGGCAGATCGACGAACACCGTGGTCACCCCATGCTCGGGGAGGTCCACGGGATCGGAGACCGCTGCCCCGAGCGTATCGCGGTACATCGCACGGGCCGCCGCGAGGTCCGGCACCACGATCGCAACGTGATTGAGCCGTCCGATCATTGCTCTGATCCCTCTTGTTCAGCCAGCCGTTTCGAACGCAGCCGCAATGACCCGCCGGGCCGCCGCCGCGACGGGTACCCTCCCCGCCGCGACATCCCCCTCCAACGACTCGACGAGATGCTTCAGATCTGCGCGAGACTCGATGGTGGCGCGGACGCAGTCGGCGATCTCGCTCCACAACCACCCTCGGGCCTGCTCGGAGCGCCTGCGCGACCGGACGCCGGTAGTCTCGTACCAGTCGCGATAACGCTCGATGCAGCCCCACGCTTCGGGGATGCCCGAGCCGGTGAGGGCGGAGCATGGATGAACCTCCGTGTTCCAGCCGGTATCACTCGCGGCGAGCATCCGGAGGGCGTTGCGGTACTCGGCCGTGGTGCGATGCGCCGCACCGGCGAAGTCACCGTCGGCCTTGTTGACGAGCACGAGATGGGCGAGCTCGACGATCCCGCGCTTGATGCCCTGGAGCTCGTCGCCCGCCCCCGGCGCGAGGAGTAGCACGAAGACGTCGGTCATGGCGGCGACCGCGGCCTCCGACTGCCCGACCCCGACCGTCTCGACAATCACCACGTCGAAGCCCGCGGCCTCCACGATCCGAATCGCCTCCGGAGTGCGCCGTCCGACGCCGCCGGGCACGGCGCCGGACGGCGTAGGCCGAATGAACGCGCGCGGGTCGCGCGCGAGCCGCTCCATCCGGGTCTTGTCGCCAAGGATCGACCCGCCGCTCACCGCGGAGGATGGATCGACGGCGAGCACCGCGACCCTGTGACCGCCGGCGACGAGAGACATGCCGAAGGACTCGATGAATGTCGACTTTCCGACCCCTGGCGCTCCGGACAGCCCGATGCGCAGGGCCTGACCGGGCGCTCGCGCCAGCCGTTGGAGGAGATCGGCCGCGGCCGGCCAATGATCGGAGCGCGAGGACTCGACGAGGGTAATCGCCCGCGCGATGGCCCGCCGATCCGCGCCTCGAATCCCCCGCTCCAGCCCGACCGGGTCAACCACGGGCATGCCGCCTTGCATCCACACCGGCGCCCGCACGACGCGGCGGCATCATTCGAACTCGATGATCGGCTGGTCCACCGCCAGATGGTCACCGGGCGCCGCGAGCACGGACTTGACCGTCGCATCGCTCTCCGCCCGCAGCACGTTCTCCATCTTCATCGCCTCGATCACCGCGAGCTCCTCTCCGGCCTTCACGCTGTCGCCTTCGCCGGCCGCGAGACTCACGAGCAGGCCCGGCATCGGTGAGAGCAGGAACCGGGACAGGTCCGGGGCGACCTGCTGGGGCATCAACGCCCGCAGCTCCGCCTGCCGCGGGGTGAGCACCCACACGTCGGCCTGCACCCCGCCGTGGACGAGGCGGTACCCGACACCGTGACGTTCGATCTGAAAGCACTTTGGCTCGCCGTTGAGGGTCCCCTGAAACAGGGGCTGCCCGAACCACCAGCCGCTGCGGACCACGTACGTCCTGGCGTCGAACTCGACCTCCTCGCCGCCCTCGACGGAGGTCGCGCGGCACGGATATTCCCACCCGTTCATGACCACGACCCACTCGTCGGAGATCGACGCCTCGTAACCGGGCATCTGGCCGGCGATGCTCGTAGCGCGCTTGCGATACCGGCGCTGGACGGCCGCCGCGACCGCCACGAACGCAGACGGATCGTCGAGCCGGACGTCGTCCGCGCCGAACCCGTTCGGGTACTCCTGTTCGATGAAATTGGTCGAGAGCTGCCCTGCCACGAATCGCGGATGCGAGAACACCGCGGACAGGAACGCGACGTTGCTGTCCACACCGCGGATGTAGTAGGCGTCGAGGGCGTCACGCATCCGCCGGATTGCATCGTCCCGGGTATCGCCCCGGGTGACGAGCTTGGCGATCATCGGATCGTAGTAGATCGAGATCTCCCCGCCTTCGCGCACCCCGGTATCGACCCGGACGTCGCGCGTGCGCGGCGGCGGCATATAACTCACGAGCCGGCCCGTCGACGGCAGGAATCCACGCAAGGGATTCTCCGCGTACACGCGGGCTTCCATCGCCCAGCCCCGGAGGGTCACGTCGCTCTGCTCGAAACCGATGGGCTCGCCCGCCGCGATCCGGATCATGCACTCGACGAGATCGACGCCGGTCACCATCTCGGTGATCGGATGCTCGACCTGCAGGCGCGTGTTCATCTCCAGGAAATAGAACCGGCGTTCGCGATCGACGATGAACTCCACGGTGCCGGCCGACTCGTAATCGACCGCTCGCGCAAGGGCAACCGCCTGCTCGCCCATCGCGCGGCGGGTCTGCGGATCGATGAACGGCGACGGCGCCTCCTCGATGATCTTCTGGTGCCGGCGCTGGATCGAGCACTCGCGCTCGCCGAGGTGCACGGCGTTCCCGTGCCGATCCGCGAGCACCTGGATCTCGATGTGGCGCGGCTCCTCGATGAACCGCTCGATGAAGAGGCGATCGTCGCCGAAGCTCGAGCGCGCCTCGCTCCCCGCGCGTTCGAATCCCTCGCGGCATTCGCCGTCGTCGCGGGCAATCCGCATCCCCTTCCCGCCGCCTCCGGCGCTCGCCTTGAGCATCACCGGATAGCCGACCTCGCGCGCGATGCGAACCGCGTCGTCCGCGTCGCGCGCGACGCCGGCGTGGCCCGGAATGGTATGGACCCCGGCCGCCTGCGCGATGCGCTTCGAGGTGATCTTGTCGCCCATCGACTCGATGGCGCCCGGCGGCGGGCCGATGAACGCGACGCCCGCGTCCGCCACCGCCTCGCTGAACGCACGGTTCTCGGAGAGGAATCCGTAGCCGGGGTGCACCGCCTGCGCGCCGCTCGCGCGGCAGGCGTCGACCATCGCGTCGATTCTGAGGTAGCTCTGCGCCGGCGTCGCCGCGCCGATGCACACCGCCTCGTCCGCCTGCTCGACGTGCAGCGCGGCGCGGTCCGCCTCCGAGTACACCGCCACCGTGGCGATCCCCAGACGCCGCGCGGTACGGATGACGCGGCACGCGATCTCGCCGCGGTTGGCGATGAGGATCTTGGCGAAC
>JAKZYK010000034.1:0-8940 GCA_047514485.1 Gammaproteobacteria bacterium | reverse complement strand
CATCGACCCGCGGGTCATCCTCGACGACGGGCTGTTCCCCGGATTCGATCTCCAGGGGGATCGCTTCAGCGAGCAGATCATCTTCATCCCGGAGATGCTCATCACCGCCCGCGCGATGAAGGCGGGGCTCGCGCTCATCCGCCCGCTGCTCGCGGCCCAGGCCGAGAAGCCGGTCGGCACGTTCGTGATGGGGACGGTGCTCGGCGACATGCACGACATCGGCCAGTCCATCGTGACGATCATGCTCGAGAACGCCGGCTTCAATGTCATCAACCTCGGCACCGACGTGCATCCGGACCGATTCATCGAGACCGCGCTGGCGGAACAGGCGGATCTGGTCGGCTTCTCGGCGCTGCTCTCCACCACCGTCTATTACCAGAAGGTGACGATTGAGGAGTTCGTGAAGGCCGGACACCGCGGCAAGGTGAAGATCCTGGTGGGTGGTGCGCCGACCACGCAGGAGTGGGCCGACGAATGCGGGGCCGACGGCTGGGGCCGTGACGCCGTGCAGGCGGTGAAGCTTGCGCTGAAGCTCGTGAAGCTGCCGCGGGAAGCGTGGGCCTGAGCGCGATGCCGGAGCCGGACGGCATCGGGGTCGGTTTCGTCGATCCCGGCGGCGTGCAGGCGGTGAAGCTTGTGAAGCAGCCGCGGGAAACGCGGACTTGAGCGTGATGAAGGAGCCGGGCGACAACAACATAGAAGTCCGCTTCGCCGACCCCGGCGGCGTGAAGGCAGTGCGCCGGGTGCGGATCGAGCGCGGCGCCTCCCTGCTCTACGCTGCGCAAGCGGCGGGCATCGGCATGGACGCCACGTGCGGCGCGCGCGGGCGCTGCCGGAGCTGCCGTTGCAAAATCCTCTCCGGCGACGTATCCCCGGCCACCATGCAGGACACTCTCCAGCTCGGTCACGAGGAGGTGCAGGAGCGGTTCCGCCTCGGTTGCCAGACCCGCCCGGTGACCGATTGCGAAGTCATTGCGCTGCCTCCGAAGTCCGAGGCGGGCCACCAGATCCTGACCGGCGGCGGAGTCATGGACGACGCGGGCTTCGCGATCGACTCAGGCGTGAAGAAGCACATCGTCGTCGCGAGCGTCCCGCGCGAGGAGCACCGCCAGACGTCGGATCTCACGCAGGTGCTGGCGGCCATCGACGCCCCGGTCGATCGGCGTGTCCCGCTCGCGACGTTGCGGAAGATCCCCGGGGAGCTGCGCAAGCAGCGCGGCGAGCTCACGGTCACCACATTCAACGGTCGGATCATCGACGTCGAGGCCGGCGATACCTCGGAGCACGCCTACGGCATGGCGTTCGACATCGGCACCACCAGCATCGTCGGGACGCTCCTGCATCTGGAGACCGGCGAGGAGCTCGCCGTGGTCGGCAGCGTCAATCCCCAGACTGTGTATGGCGGCGATCTCATGTCGCGCATCGCCTACGCGCAGTTCGACGAAAAAAAGCTCGGCGCTCTGCGCGCCAAGGTGCTGAACGCGATCAATGATTTCATCAAGGAAGGGTGCAGCAACGCCGGTGTCTCCCGTGACCACGTTTACAAGATCGTGGTGGTCGGCAATACGTGCATGCACCATATCTTTCTCGGCGTCGACGTGACGTTCGTGGGGCTTGCGCCCTACGCGCCGGCGGTGAGCGACGGCATCGTCGTCTCCGCGAGCGAGCTTCCGCTCAAGGCTGCGCCGAATGCGCAGGTATGCCTGCTGCCGATCGTCGCGGGCTTCGTCGGCGCGGACACCATGGCGTGCGTACTCGCCACCCGGATCTACGAGAGCGACGAGCTGCGCGCGCTCGTCGATATCGGCACCAACGGCGAGGTCGTCATGGGCTCGAAGGACAGGCTCATGGCGTGCTCCGCTCCGGCCGGTCCGGCCCTCGAAGGGGCGCAGATCCGCCATGGCATGCGCGGCGCGATGGGTGCCGTCGAGACCGTCCGGATCGACGACGATGTACATTGCGGTGTCATCGGGTCGGCGCGCGCGATCGGCATCTGCGGGTCCGGTCTCATCGACGCCTGCGCGAAGATGGTCGGGGCGGGGGTGATGGATGGGAGCGGACGGCTGCGACCGCGCGACCGCGAGCGGCTCCCCGCCGCGCTCGCGGCAAGGCTTCGCACCGCCGAAGCCGGTATCGAGTTCGTGCTGGTGTGGGACGCCGACGCCGGCAAGAGCGAAGACGTGACCATCACCCAGGGCGACATCCGCCAGCTCCAGCTCGCCAAGAGCGCGATCTACTCCGGCATCGTCCTGCTCCAGCGCGTGATGGGCATCGACGATGCGGACCTCGCGGAGCTCATGCTCTGCGGCGGCTTCGGCACCTACATCAACACCGAGAGCGCGGTGGCGATCCGTCTGCTGCCGAATCTCCCCCTCGATCGGATCACGTACGTCGGCAACGCGGCCCATCTCGGCGCGCAGATGGCGCTCCTGAGCGAGCGCGAGCGGGCTCGCGCCGAGGAGCTCGCACAGCGCATCGAGCACGTGGCGCTCGCCGCTCGCCCGGACTTTCAGGACATCTTCGTCGATGGGATGGCCTTCGAGGGCTCGCGCTTCGCCGAGCAGGAGCGCGCCGCGGCAGGCGTGGAGCGGCGGAGAGTGGCGGCCGGATGAGCGGCGTGCGCATCAACCTCCTCTTCGGGTTTCTCGGCTCGGGCAAGACGACGCTCGTGCGGCGGATTCTGAGTGAACGGGGCGGTGAGCGGCCGATGGCGGTCATCGTGAACGAGTTCGGCGAGGTGGGTGTCGACGGCGAGGTGATCGCGGGCAACAACGTGAACCTCGTCGAGCTCACGTCGGGGTGCCTGTGCTGCACGCTGCGCGGGTCGTTGATGAGCGCGGTGGAGGAGCTGCGCGAGAAGGCCGCGGTGGAGCAGATCGTGGTCGAGGCGACCGGTGTCGCCTCGCCCGGCGACATGCTCGAGGATCTGAACGACTCGAAGCTCGCAGGCGAGCTCGACGTCGGCCCGCTGGTAACCGTGATCGATGCACCGAAGTTCACGCGCCTGCAGGAGATACTCGGCGAGTTCTACGAAGAGCAGGTCGAGAACGCGGACGTGCTGGTGCTGAACAAGATCGATCTGGCGACGCAGGAGGAGCTTGACCAGGCGCGGGCGGCGGTACGGGAGATCAACCCGGACGCCGTGCTGCTGTTCGCCGAGCGGGGCGACACCGATCTCGCGCTGCTGCTCGACGGTCCCGAGAGCGAGCTGCTCGCGCAGATGAAGGCGGAGGCGGGCGGCCATCCTCATGACGGCCAGGGCCAAGTCCAGGGTCACGGTCACGGTCAGGGGGAGGGACAGGGCTACGGGCAGGGGCAGTCCCAGGCCCAGGGCCATAGCAAGGGCGACGGCGACGATCCCCACCACGACCACGGGAGCCACGACCATGATGGCAGCGATCACGGCCACGCTCATGCCCACGCGCCGGCCGAGTCGTTCGTCATGGATGCATTGGGGGAGTTCTCGCGCGCAGATCTGGCCGGTGCGTTCGCCTCGATGCCCGGGAACGTCTGGCGATCGAAGGGGTTTCTCACCGTCGACGGTGAGCCGAGCATGCTCCAGTTCACGATGGGGCAGCTCGAGATCAGCAGCGCGCCGGCGCGCGAGCGTCCCTACCTCGTGGTGATCGGACAGGATCTCGACCGCCCGGCCGTCGAGTCCGCGGTGCTCGCAGCGCGGAGGGGTGGGCCGGAATGACAGGTGCTCGCGGCCCCGAGGATCGCGCCGACATGCCGGTTGCGAAGCTCACCACGCGGAGAGTCAAGCCGAGATGATGGTCAAGGTGCTCGCGGCGCAGACGGCCGAGCTGGAATGACGGTCGCGGCGTTGGTGACAGCGCGCCAGCAGACGCCCCGTTCGCTCGCCGAACGTGCGTACGAGCTGCTCGTGCGCGAGATCACCCGTCTCGAGCTCGCGCCGGGCGAGGTGCTCGCCGACAAGGCGCTCACCGAATGGTTCGACATCGGCCGCACCCCGATGCGGGAAGCGTTGCAGCGGCTCGCGCGGGAGGGGTTGGTAGTGCATCTGCCGAACCGCGGCATGTTCGTCTCCGAGATCAGCGCGGCGAGCGTGCAGCAGATCTACGAGTTTCGCTCGCTGATCGACGGTCATGCCGCGCGGCTCGCGGCAACCCGCGCCAGCGCGGCCGAGATGGACGATCTCACCGCTCTGCACAAGGCGCTCGTCGAGGCCACCGAGCGCGACGACATCGACACCTACGTCGTGATGGATCGCCTGTTCTACGAAGCGCTCGCGCAAGCCGCGCAGAACGTCTATCTCGCGGAGGTCATCCCGCGGATCTTCAATCTCCACCTGCGTCTGTGGTTCTTCATCTCGAAGAAGATCGGAGGCTGGCATTCCATCGCGCGCTCCCACGAGGAAATGACCCGCGGCGTCGCCGATGCGATCCGCCGGCGCAACCCCAATGAAGCGGAGCTCGCCATGAAGGCGTACATCACACGCCGGCAGCAGGACATCCGCGGGCTGCTCTGAGCATCGTGCGGGCCGGCCTCCCGCGCGGCGGTGCCCCGTATCAGCCCAAGAGTGTGACGCGATCGAGCGCCTGCACCGTCCATCGCTCGACCCGCGGCTTCCGGCGAAAACCTCCCGGTCAACACCCGCGGACCGGCCCGATCCGTAGTCAGGAGCGGCCCGACCGGCGCTGCCGCCTCATTTGACCCTGATTTCCGGATAATTTTGCATGAATTCATCGGCGCGGACGCCGGTGCATTGTCGGCTCGCTGGGCAAGCCCCGGTTCGATGGCTGGTAGCGAGAGCATCACGAGGGCCGCGGGTTGCCGATGCTCGATGGACCGCACCGCAGTCACATCCCTCGATCGAGAATCCGACGAGATGACAGGACAGGCAATTCGACTGATCAGGGGCTGATTGTCCGAACGATATAACCCGTTACACGACACTGCCCAAGACGACCCTCCGGGAGGACACGACAATGAAAGACATCAAGAAATTTCAACGGTTGTATCGGAATGGCCACGTGAACCGCCGGGAGTTTCTGGCGGCAATGAGCGCCCTGGGCCTCTCGGCGACTGCCGCCGGAGGGATTCTGACATCGGCCGGCGCCCTGGCCGCGACACCGCGCAAGGGTGGGCTGGTGAAGTGTGCGAGCAACCTGCACGGGCCGGACGACCAGATGGACCCGATCGTCTTCACCTCGGGCATCGACTACACCCGCGGGCGGGCCACCTACAACAACCTCATCCAGATGCTCGACGGCATGGCCCTGCACCCCGAGCTGGCCGAAGAGTGGACGCCCAACGGCAACGCCACCGAATTCACCTTCAAGCTCCGAAAGGGGGTGACGTGGCACGACGGTTCGGACTTAACCGCCGACGACGTGGTCTGGAGCATGAACCGGCATCTCGGCGAGGAATCCCCCTCCGTCATCAAGGCGTTCTTCACCAGCGTGAAGGAGTGGATGAAGGTCGACAGCCACACCGTGAAGGTGATCCTGAACTCGCCGGACTCCGACCTGCCCGCGAAGCTCAGCGAGAAGCAGGCCAAGATTGTCAAGATGGGGACCGAGGACTTCAAGAAGGGCAACGGCACCGGCCCCTATCTGCTCGAATCGTTCGAGCCCGGCGTGCGTTCCACCCACACCCGCGACCCCAACTACTGGCGCGATGGAGCCAACTTCGACGCCCTGGAGATAACCGCAATCACCGATCCCATTGCACGGGTCAATGCGCTCATTGCCGGTGACATGGACCTCGTCTACACCGTCGATGCAAAGAACATTCGCCTGGTCGAGCAGTCCGACGGTGTCCACATCAACTCGACTCCCTCCGGTCTCTACGGCGGAATCTGCTGTCTCAAGAATACTCCACCGGGAGAGAGCGACGACTTCGTGAAAGGCATGCAGTTCATCCAGGACCGCGAACGCATCGTGCGATCCATCCTCAAGGGGCACGGCACGGTGGGCAACGACCACCCGATCGGTCCGGCCTACGGCGCGGACCATTGCTCCGAGCTGCCACAGCGGGAGTTCGATCCGGACAGGGCCAAGTTCCACCTCGACAAATCCGGCCACACCTCCGCGGAGGTCTTCGTCGCGCCGGTGATGTCCGGCATCGAGGAGTGGTGCCTGCTCGCGCAGGCCAACCTCAAGAAGATCGGCTTCGACCTCAAGATCAAGAAGGTGCCGACGGACGGGTACTGGGGCGCGGTGTGGATGAAGGAGCCGCTGAACGTCGTATCCTGGAACATGCGTCCCACCGCGAACTCGATGCTGGCAATCCAGTTCGCACCGGGCGCGGCGTGGAACGACACGTTCTGGAACGACGACCGCATGGGCCAGCTCCTCAAGGCACAGCTTGCCGAGACCAATTCCGAGAAGCGCCACGCGATGCTGTGCGATATGCAGGATCTGGTACACAACGGAAGCGGCATGGTGATTCCCGCCCACGTCAACGTTCTCGACGGTGTCAACGACAAGATCCAGGGCATCCCCAACGTCCCGGTGGGATCGATGGGGGCCTACGAATGGGTCGAGTTCGCCTGGAAGGAAGCCTGATTCCGGTTCGCAGTTCTCACTGGAGAAGGCCGGCACGGGCGATACCGTGCCGGCCTGTTTCACCGGACGCCGCCGGCCCACACATGCGGGCAACTGCAGTCGACAGCCGGCGATCCGCTCCGGGATTTCCTGATTCGAGCTCCGGAGTTCGAGTTGCCTGACACTCCGTCCCGGTCGACGCGGACGGGCAACCAACCCCGAATCTCGAGTTCCGAGAGCTGACCCGGAGCGATCTCCGACCGATGCTTCTCCAGGCCATACTGCGCCGGATCGCCATCGGCATCGCCACGCTGCTGGTGGTGTCGATTCTGATTTTCATCGGCACCAGCGTGCTGCCGGGCGATGTCGCAAACATCATCCTGGGCCAGATGGCGACGCCGGAGTCGCTCGCGGTGCTGCGCGCTAAGCTCGGCCTGGATGAACCCGCCTACGTGCGCTACTTCATCTGGCTGCGGGATCTTCTGACCGGCGATCTCGGCTTCTCCAAGGCTGGCGCCGGGGCCGGCACCATCGGCACCTCCATTTCGCAGATGCTCGCTCCCCGCCTGGTGAATACCCTGCGCCTCTCCGGCGCGGTGGCACTGATCGCGGTGCCGATCTCGATGACGCTGGGATTGCTCGCCGCCATGTATCCCGGCACCAGGCTGGACCGGGCCGTCACCTTCACCACGCTGGGGCTGATTTCGGTGCCGGAGTTCCTCGTCGCCACGTTCCTGGTGCTGGTGGTGGCGGTGCACCTCGGCTGGCTGCCCGCGACCGCCTACCTGAGCGGGAACGAGACCGGCTGGAAGCTCGCCAGGGCGCTGGCGATGCCGGCCCTGACGCTGGTCATCGTGGCGTCGTCGCAGATCATACGCATGACCCGGGCTACCGTGCTCAACGTCATGAGCTCTCCCTACATCGAGATGGCGATTCTCAAGGGGGTGCCGCGCAAGCGGATCATCCTGCGCCACGCGTTGTTCAACGCGATCGGGCCGATCGTCAACGTGGTCGCCCTGAATCTGGCGTACCTGGTGAGCGGGGTGGTCATCGTCGAGACGATCTTCTCCTATCCGGGGCTTGCCAAGCTGATGATCGACGCGGTGCAGACCCGTGACCTGCCGCTCGTGCAGGCGTGCGCCATGATCTTCTGCTTCACCTACATCATCCTGATCTTGATCGCGGACATGGCGTCGATCCTGTCGAACCCCAGGCTGAGGCACCCGAAGTAGAGGACGCGACATGGCGGATCAGATCGAAACATCCGGTGGCACCACGCAATTCGAGGAGTTGCCCGATGCGCCGCCCCGGCGCCGGATGCAACTCTCCTTGCCCGGGAAGATCGGGGTCTGCGTGATCGTGTTCTGGATGGTCATCGTGTTCATCGGACCGTCCATCTCGCCCTACCACGAGGCGGACATCCTCGACGAGGCCCTCTTCATCGTGCCGGGCAGCGACGACCCGTACCCGGCGACGGACTTCCAGCCCCCGAGCAAGGTCGTGTGGCTCGGCAGCGACTACCTCGGGCGCGACACGCTCTCGCGGACGCTGTACGGCGCGCGCACCACCATCGGCATCTCGCTGGCCTCGACCCTGCTGGCCTACCTCGTGGGAGTGACGCTCGGCATCGCGGCGGCGGTCGCGGGGACGGTGCTGGATTCGGTGCTGAGCCGGTTCAACGACGCCATCCTCTCGATACCCAGCATCATGCTGGCGCTGGTCATGATCGCGGCCATCGGCAGCACCATTCCCATCCTGATCGTGCTGACCGGGCTCATCTACGCATCGAGTGTGTTCCGGATTGCGCGGGCGCTGGGGCTCGACGTCACGGTCAGCGACTTCGTCGAGGCCGCCCGGGTGCGCGGCGAAGGCCTGTGGTGGATCATCACCCGCGAGGTCCTGCCCAACGTCGCCATGCCGATGGCGACCGATTTCGGACTGCGGTTCGTCTACATCATCCTGTTCATCTCGAGCCTGAGCTTCCTCGGCCTCGGGGTTCAGCCGCCGCAGTCGGACTGGGGCAGCATGGTGCGGGAGAGCCTGGCGGGGCTTCCCTACGGCTCCATCGCACCGCTGGTGCCGGCGCTCGCGATCGCGACGCTGACCATCGCCATCAACATGATTGTGGACGACGTCTCGGCGCATGCCGGCGGCAAGCTCGCCAAGAGAATGATCTGATGCCCGCGCTCCTCGAAGTCGACCGCCTGACCATCGATGCGCGCAAGGACGACGGCGGCTTGACTCCCATCGTCAAGGGCGTGAGCTTCAAGGTCGAGCGTGGGGAGGTGGTCGCGCTCATCGGCGAGTCGGGTTCGGGCAAGACCACCATCGCCCTGTCCGCGCTGGGATACGCCAAGCCCGGGCTGGAGTTCACCAGCGGCGAGGTCAGGCTGGACGGCCGCGACATCATCTCCATGGCGCCGGAGGA
>JAKZYK010000033.1:0-4386 GCA_047514485.1 Gammaproteobacteria bacterium | reverse complement strand
GCGTACCTGGACGAGAACGGCGTCGCAAAAGTCAGATGGCCGGAACGTCTGGATGTCTTCGATGCGATGCCGTTGACGGCGACCCGCAAGATCATCAAGGGCAAGCTGATCCAGCACTTGTGACGTGCGGTGTCTTGGACGGCGACAGGTGGTGCGCAGCGTTCGGACAAGCTTCAGCCTGTCCCCGGTGGGCCACTATTCTTCCTTGTTCCTTCCCGTAAATTGCTGATATGGCAGAGGCGATGTCGAGCCCCTCGCCTCACGCGCTCCGCCGGCTCAGCGCTCCGGGAAGACCTCGCGCAGCGTTCTCACCGGTGCCTCGTCGAGGCGGACGACATCGCTGCCGAGCGAGCCGCCGGCCGCCGGATAGAGCGAACGCACCAACGGATCGTGGCCCGGCACCACGTGATCCTCGCTGTCGGCGAGGAGTTCGAACTTCCGGTAGCTCTCGAGAAGATCGTCGCGCGACCAGCAGATCGCGAACGGGACTCGCCGCACCCAGTGCTCGTAGTAATGCGATGCATCGGAGGCGAGGAGCACCCATCCGCGTCGGGTGGGCACCCGGACCGACTGCATGCCCATCGTATGCCCGGGCATGCGGTGCACGGTGACGCCAGGGGCGATCTCGCCGTCCTCGCGATGGAAGGCGACACGCTTCTCGAACAGCCGATGCACGAGTTCCGCGACGTGGTCCGCGGAGTACGCCTGGCGTTCACCGTCGTCGAGCATCCAGCGCCCGGTCGCGAACTGCATCTCGGATTCCTGAATGTGGAACCGCGCGCGCGGGAAATCGCCCAGCGTTCCCGCATGGTCGTAGTGCAGGTGGGTGATGATGACGTCCTCGACGCTCGCCGCATCGATGCCGATGCTCGCGAGCGCCTGCGACGGCAGACGCATCACCGTACGATCGCGGCGCGCCGCCTCGGCGTGGTCGAACCCGGTGTCGACGACGATGGTGCGGTTCGCGTTGCGGATCACCCACACGAAGAAGTCCATGGGCATCGGGGTGTCGTGCGCGTCGACCGGCTCGAGGAAGTTCTCCTGCCGCTTGCGCTCGGGGCGCTCGGCGTAGCGGAGCGCGAAGACATCGTAGGTTTCCTGGCTCGTCATGCGTCGATCCTCATTATCCGAACGGCGGTCGCGGTGTCCGCGGTGCCCGCCAGCGAGACTTGCGTCTCAGTCCGTCGTCGAATCAATGGCGTGAACAACGTACCGCGCATCGGCGGCTCGCGGCGTTTACCGGCAATGGCCATGTTTCGACACGGGTCCATGATCGGGCGCCACGCGCCGTCCCCGCTCGACAAGAGGCGCAAGGAGTGCTCGAAGGCTAATGCGCCGTCCAGCCCCCGTCGACCCGCAGGCTCGTCCCGGTAACGATGCCCGATGCCGGCGAGGCAAGGTAGAGCACCGCCGCCGCGACCTCGTCGACGGTGCCGAGGCGCTTCATCGCGATCATGCCCATCACGAACTCGACGAACTTCGAGTCTTCGAGGAACGGCCGCGTGAGCGGCGTCTCGATGAACGTCGGCGACACCGTGTTCACCCGGATGCCATGCGGCCCGAGCTCGACCGCCATCGCCTTGGTCAGCCCCTCGATGCCGTGCTTCGTCATGCAGTAGACGGCGCGCCCCGGCGAGCCGACGTGGCCCATCTGCGAGCTCATGTTGACAATCGAGCCGCTGCCGCACTTCATCATCACCCGCGCCGCGCTGCGGGCGACGCGGAACGCGGCCCGGACGTTGAGGTTCAGCATCGTGTCGAGCACTTCGTCGGTCACCTCGATGAACGGCTGCGGCTGATTCGTCCCCGCGTTGTTCACCAGTACGTTGAGCCGTTCGAGCGCCTCGATGCGCGCGAGCAGGGCGTCGCCGAGCACGTCCTCGACCCATGTCTCGACGGGGCCGGGCGCTGCCTCTGCGAGACTCTCGAGCTCGCCCGCGGTGCGCGAGACCGCAATGACCCGTGCGCCGGCGCCGGAGAGCGCGAGCGCGCATGCGCGTCCGAGCCCGCGCCCGGCTCCGGTCACCAGGGCAACGTGCCCCTCGATGCCCCGCGCCCAGACGGGCAGGTCGTTGTTCTCATGAGCATTCACAACCTCTCCTCGATGGACCGTATGGCACCGATCAAAATCCGCTGATTGATCTTTACACACACGAGCGGCTGCGTCCCGAGGCGTACGGTGCTCGGGGTCGGGCTGTCCAATGACGTGGGCGCAGCCGCGCCCGCAGACTAGTGCAGCGTCGGCGAGGGCGGATAACCGAGCAGCGTGAGCCAGTCGTAGACCCGCTGTCCGGTCAGGCACTCGTGGGCGCTGGTCCCCTTGTAACGATTGACGTCTCCCACCGAATGCGGCAACGATGCCGGCTCATTGCGAGGAAGATACGATGGATCTCGAGTTCACCGACGAGCTGCGCAATTTCCACCAGGAGGTACGCGCGTTCATCGAGGAGCGGCTGCCCGTGGATCTCCGCAAGAAGGTCGAACGCTTCCTGAAACTCGGAAAAGAAGACTATCTTCGCTGGCAAGGCATCCTCGCCGAAAAGGGCTGGCTCGTCTATTCGTGGCCGGTGGAGCACGGCGGGACGGGCTGGTCGCCCGTGCAACGCTACATCTTCGAGGAGGAGATGGGCCGCGCCAACGCACCGCGGATCATCCCCTTCGGGCCGAAGATGGTCGGGCCGGTGATCTACACCTTCGGCAGCGATGCGCAGAAGGCGAAGTACCTGCCGGCCATCGCGGGGAACGAGACGTGGTGGTGCCAGGGTTACTCGGAGCCGGACGCCGGCTCCGATCTCGCGAGCCTGCGCACGCGGGCGGTCCGCGACGGCGACCACTACGTCGTCAACGGGACCAAGACCTGGATCACCACCGCCCAGTGGGCGGACATGATGTTCTGCCTCGCGCGCACGGATACCGAGGTCAAGCCGCAGGAGGGGATCTCCTTCGTGCTCATCGACATGCGCACCCCCGGGGTCGAGGTCAGGCCCATCGTCACCATCGACGGCGGGCGGGAGATCAACACCGTCTACCTCACCGACGTGAAGGTGCCGGTCGAGAACCGCATCGGCGAGGAGAACAAGGGCTGGACCTACGCCAAGTTCCTGCTGGGACACGAACGCTTCGGCATCGCACGCCTCTCGGAGTCCAAGGCTCGCCTGTCCTGGTTGAAGGACATCGCGCGCAGGCACCGGGTGGGCGGGGCGCTGCTGGCCGACGACGCCGACTTCATGCGCTCGGTCGCCGAGACCGAGATCGAGCTGACCGCGCTCGAGTACACGGAGCTGCGCGCCCTGATGAACGCCGAGCAGGGCCAATCGCCGGGGGTGGAGGCGAACATGCTCAAGATCCGCGGCACCGACGTGCAGCAGAAGATCTCCGAGATGCTCATGAAGGCCATGGGCTACTACGCCGCGCCCTACGTTCCCGAAGCGATGGAATACGGCTGGAACGAGGCGCCGGTCGGGCCGGAGTACGCGGCGGCGCTGGCGCCGGCGTACTTCAACATGCGCAAGACCTCGATCTACGGAGGCACCAACGAGATCCAGCGCAACATCATCGCCAGGATGGTGCTGGGGCTGTGAAGGGGCATGCAGGTTGGCGCATCGGAGCCGGTGAGTGAACTTCTCCTTGAACGAAGAGCAGCGGCTCCTGAAGGACAGCGTGGAGCGTTTCGTACGCGAGAACTGCTCGCTCGACCAGCACCGTGCGCTCGTCTCGAGCGAGCTCGGCTACAGCGAACGGAGCTGGCGGCAGATGGCGGATCTCGGGTGGCTGGGCATCGACGTGCCCGAGGCCTACGGCGGTATCGGCGGCGGGCCGGTCGAGACGATGGTACTGATGGAGGCCTTCGGCGCGGGTCTGGTGCTCGGTCCGTACTTCCCGAGCGTCGCGCTCGGCGGCAATCTGGTGGCGATGGCCGGCTCCGAGGCTCAGAAGCAGGCCATCCTGCCCGCTCTGGTTGCCGGTGAGCTCAAGCTCGCATTCGCCTGGGTCGAGGCCCAGGCCGGATACGATCTCTTCGACGTCGAGACCATGGCCGAACGCCGGGACGGCGGCTACGTGATGAACGGCGCCAAGGGCGTGGTGCTCGGCGCCGCGACCGCGGACAAGCTCCTCGTCTCCGCGCGCACCACGGGCAGGTCCCGCGACCGGGACGGCATCGGGCTGTTCCTCGTCGATCATGGCGCAAGCGGCGTGAAGCTGCGCGACTACCGCACCGTCGACGGGCTGCGCGCGGCGGAGGTCGCGTTCGAGAACGTGACGGTGGGCGACGACGCGGTGCTCGGCGACCCGCGGGGCGCCTTGCCCGTGATCGAGGCGGTGGCAGAGCGGGCGATCGTCGCACTGTGCGCGGAGGCGGTCGGAGCGATGGACGTCATCGTGCGC
>JAKZYK010000032.1:0-4174 GCA_047514485.1 Gammaproteobacteria bacterium | reverse complement strand
GCGTTGGTGGAGCCGATGGGGGTCGAACCCACGACCTCAGCATTGCGAACGCTGCGCTCTCCCAACTGAGCTACGGCCCCGGTGAGGAAACGGGAGTGTACTCGCGTCGATTTCGGCGCGCCAGCCACCATTCGGCGTGTTCCGGTATACGCCGTGCGGACTATCATTCCCGCATTCGCGGGAATGACCTTGTTGCCGCGAGTCGTTCGCGGCAAGTACGATGCCGGGAATCCTGCCCGAGTGATCGATATGCATGATCCTCTTCCCCTGCTGGTCAATACGTCGTTCCCGCCGATACGCCGGACCCGCCTCACGACGCTTCAGGTCAACCTGGGCTACCGCTGCAACCAGTCCTGCGTGCACTGTCACGTAAGCGCGGGCCCGAAACGCACCGAAGAGATGAGCGTCCGCACGGTGGGCGAGGTCATCGACTTCATGAAGGTGTCCGGTGTGTCGGTGCTCGACCTCACCGGCGGCGCGCCGGAACTCAACCCGAGCTTCCGGTTTCTGGTCGATGCGGCGGTGGAGCACGGCGTACGAGTCATCGACCGGTGCAATCTCACCATCCTCCTCGAGCCCGGTCAGGAAGATCTCGCCGAGTTTCTGGCGGCCCGGCGGGTCGGTGTTGTCGCATCGTTGCCGTGCTACCTCGACGAGAACGTCGATCGCCAGCGTGGCCGGGGGGTGTTCGATGCGAGCATCGAAGGATTGCGGCGGCTCAACGCCCTGGGCTACGGCGGCGAAGAGACCGATCTCTCGCTCGACCTCGTCTTCAATCCGCAGGGCCCGGTGCTGCCCCCGGCGCAGGACGAGCTTGAGCGCACCTACAAGACGGAGCTCGGCCGGCGGTTCGGAGTCCGATTCAATCGGTTGCTGACCCTGGTGAACATGCCGATCGGCCGATTCGGCAGCACCCTCATCTCGAAAGGGCAGTTCGAAGGGTATCTCGATGTGCTGCGGGCCGCTCACGTCGACTCGAACGTCGAGCACGTGATGTGCCGGCATACCGTGAGCATCGACTGGCAAGGGTATGCCTTCGATTGCGACTTCAACCAGATGCTCGGATTGCCGATGCGGCTCAACGGAGCGCCACGGACCCACATCGTGGATCTTGCATCGGTCGATGTCGACGGACGGTCGATTGCGATCCGTGACCACTGCTTCGGCTGCACCGCGGGGCAGGGGAGCAGTTGTGGTGGGGCGCTGAGCTGATTCGGCGCGACGGCGGCTTCTCATGCCGCCGTGCGTCCATGGTTTCGACCATGATCTCGGTCGTCATCCCGGTACTCGACGAAGCCGAAGGCATCGCGCGATCGCTCCTGCCGCTGCAGGTTCTGCGCGGACACGGCATCGAGGTAGTCGTGGTCGATGGCGGCAGCCGGGACGGGACCCGGCACGCCGCGCATTCCCTGTGTGATCGGATCCTCGATGCGCCGTGCGGCCGTGCGCGGCAAATGAACGCAGGCGCCAGAGCCGCCAGCGGTCGTGTGCTGCTGTTTCTGCACGCAGATACACGGCTTCCGTCCGGCTGGAACGGGATGATTCAGGACGCACTCGAAGACCGCGGCCGCGAATGGGGCCGGTTCGACGTGCAGCTCGACGGTACACATCCGATGTTGCGCGTCGTCGAGCGCGCAATGAACCTGCGTTCGCGGCTGAGCGGCATTTCCACCGGCGATCAGGCGATCTTCGTCACCAGCGCCGCGTTCCAGGCGGCCGGCGGCTTCCCCGACATCGCCCTGATGGAAGACATCGCGCTCAGTCGTGCGCTGCGCGCCCGCTCTCGCCCGATCTGCCTGCGCGCGGCGGTGGTCACCTCGAGCCGACGGTGGGAACGCAATGGAATCGCCCGCACCATCGTTCTGATGTGGCGGCTGAGGCTCGAGTACGCATTCGGCGCCGACCCCGAGAAGCTCGCGCGCCTGTACCGTGGCGGCTGAGCCGCCTGTCCGTGGCGGCTGAGCGATGACGCCTGCCTGCCGGGTCGTGGTCATGGCCCGCGCGCCGGTTCCCGGTGAGACCAAGCGCCGGCTGATCTCCGCGATCGGGGCGGATCGGGCTGCGGCGCTGCACCGGGCCATGATCCACCGTGTGGTCACGTCGGCGCTCGCCAGCGGCGTGGGGCCGGTGGAGCTGTGGTGTACCCCGAGCACGGACCACGAGGTTTTTCGCTCGCTGCGCAGCGAGATGCAAGTCGAGCTGCATACGCAGGTCGGGCCGGATCTCGGGGCGAGAATGCACGCGGCCATCGAGGCGCGGCCGGGTGCCGCGGCCGTGATCGGTACCGACTGCCCGTTTCTCGAGCCGGGCGATCTCGTACGCGCCGCCGGCGCCTTGCACGCCGCCAGCGCGGATGTGGTGATAGCGCCGGCTTTCGACGGCGGCTACGTGTTGATCGCCGTCGACCGCCCGAGACCCGAGCTGTTCACCGCAGTCGAGTGGGGAACCGGGCGAGTGCTCGCCCAGACCCGCGAACGGGCGTGTGCGGCGCGGTTGCGGCTGCTTGAGCTGGAGGCCCGCCGTGACGTCGACCGCCCGGAGGATCTCGATGCGCTCGTTGGTGTGCTGAGCTGGTGAGCAACTCGGACTGGCCGAACCGTGAAGCTGGAGGCGCCGGGAGAAGTCTCGCGAAAATCCTTCGTCAGGACCGGCTGGTCGCTCACGACATGAAAGAATTTCCATGAAAAATAGCAATTATTAACAATAGTATATGAGATAAATCTAAGCTGACTCTTGAACTTCTGCCCGCGGTCTCGTAATCTTCGGTGGAGTCGTCACCCGGTCCTGGCGCCATGGCGCGACATCAATCCGAATCTTCATCTGCCGATCGAAAGCGAACGCGGTCGCGATCCCGGTCTCCCCGGCGATCCGGGCTTCGCACCCGGGTCTGGCGGATGGTTGCCACGGTCAGTGTTGTGGGGATGGTCGCGCTGTCGGCGTATGTCGCCTGGCTGGATTTTCGGATTCGAGACGAGTTTGAAGGCAAACGATGGGCGGTGCCCGCCCGTTTGTTCGCCCGTCCCCTCGAGCTCACTCCCGGGGCGCCGCTGACGGCGGATGCGATCGAGGCGGAGCTGGAGCTTGCCGGCTACCGGCGCGTGCGTTCCGCGTTCCGGCCCGCGAGCTTCGAGCGCGACGGTGAGCGCCTGCGTCTCGTGACCCGTGAGTTCCCATTCCTCGATGGAGCCGCTCCATCGTACAGGGTCTCGGTCGCCGTCTCCGGTGGGCGCATCACCGCCGTCGAGGTCGACGGCGGGGCACCCTCGCGGGTGCGGGTCGATCCGGCCGAGATCGCTCGGGTCTACCCCGAGCACCGCGAGGATCGTGTGCTGTTGCGGCTCGATGACGTCCCAGCCGCGTTCCTCGCGATACTGCTCGAGGTCGAAGATCGCCGGTTCTACGAACACATCGGCATCGACCCGCTGGCGATTGCGCGCGCGGCTTGGGCCAACCTGCGCGCCGGGCATACCGTGCAGGGTGGAAGCACCCTGACCCAGCAGCTCGCCAAGAACTTCTTCCTCTCGGCCGAGCGCACGTTCACCCGCAAGCTCAACGAGGCGCTCATCGCGCTGCTGCTCGAGTGGCGTTACTCCAAGCATGATCTGCTGGAGGGGTATCTGAACGAGGTGTATCTCGGCCAGCAGGGTGCGCATGCGATCCACGGCTTCGGCCGTGCCGCCCACTACTACTTCGGGCGCTCGCTCGTGGATCTCGACCTCGACGAGATGGCGTTGCTCGCCGGTATGGTGCGTGGGCCTTCGTACTACGATCCGCGACGCCATCCCGAGAGAGCGAAGCGTCGGCGGAATCATGTGATCGATCGGCTCGAGGCGCGGAGCATCGCGGGTCCCGGGGCCGCGGAGCGCGCACGGAGCGAGCCGCTCGGAGTCACTGACCGCCCACCCCCTGCCTCGACGCGTTTTCCGGCGTTCATCGACCTGGTTCGCCGGCAGCTTCGGCGCGATTACCCGAGCAGGGTGTTGCGCAGCGAGGGGCTCCGGATCTTCACGACCCTCGATCCCACCGTCCAGCGCGCGTCGGAATCGGCGCTCGAAGCATCGGT
Source organism: Gammaproteobacteria bacterium (assembly GCA_047514485.1). Taxonomy (GTDB): domain Bacteria; phylum Pseudomonadota; class Gammaproteobacteria; order HK1; family HK1; genus HK1. The sequence continues at coordinate 111 of JAKZYK010000032.1, read as the reverse complement.
GCCGGTCCTCGTGCGCCGGAGCCGCATCCCGCGCGGGGAACTCCAGGCCGCGATCGCGGTCACGGATGCCCGATCCGGCGAAGTGCTCTCGATCGTGGGAGGGCGCGACCC
>JAKZYK010000031.1:0-3637 GCA_047514485.1 Gammaproteobacteria bacterium | reverse complement strand
AGGACTATGGCGCCAATCACCGAGCCGGACATGAGCGTTATCTCCCCTGCGTCATTCTCATGGGTGCGTTGTTCTCACGAGTCCATCGTTCTCACGACTGTGTCGATCTCACGATCTGCTTGAACCGCCGGGTCTGCTCCGTAAGCGCGGCTTCGACCGGCAGGCGCTCCATCGAGGACGCCCCGTAGAAGCCGTGGCAGTGGCGGGTGTGGTTCATCACGAACTGCGCATCCTCGGGCCGGGCGACCGGCCCGCCGTGCACGAGAACGATGACGTCCCGGTTGACGCGCATCGCGGCTTGCGCCCACGCGTCGACCAGCGCGGGGCATTCGTCGAGGGTGAGCGCGGTCTCCGCCCCGATGGAGCCGCCGGTGGTGAGCCCCATGTGGCAGACGACGATGTCGGCGCCGGCCTTCGCCATCGCATCCGCGTCGTCCTCGGAGAAGACGTACGGGGTGGTGAGCATGTCCTTCGCATGCGCGAGCGCGATCATGTCGACCTCCAGGCCGTACGACATGCCGGTCTCCTCGAGGTTGGCCCGGAAGGTTCCGTCGATCAGCCCGACGGTGGGAAAGTTCTGTACACCGGAGAAGCCGACCGCCTTCAGCTCGTCGAGGAACTTGTCGAAGATGCAGAAGGGATCGGTGCCGTTCACGCCCGCGAGCACCGGGGTGCGGGTGGTCACCGGCAGCACCTCGCTCGCCATCTCCATCACGATCCGGTTCGCGTTGCCGTAGGCCATCAGGCCCGCGAGCGAGCCGCGCCCCGCCATGCGGTAGCGCCCCGAGTTGTAGATTACGATGAGGTCGATCCCGCCGGCCTCCTCGCACTTGGCCGAGAGCCCGGTGCCGGCCCCACCGCCGACGATCGGCTCACCCCGGGCGACCATCCCCCGGAACTTCTCGAGCAGCACGCTTCGTTCGATACGCGGCATCGCCTGCCTCCGGGTGCGGGCCGTGACTCCGGGCATCCGTGACGGTCACGAATTTCCGCCACGGCGCCGTGGTGTCGCGGACCCGCTGCCGAGTGACCCTCCGCAGCTACGACAAGCCCGTGTCGACTCCCTTCCCAAGGGCACCGCGGAATACATTCCGAGGCATCACCCTCGACACCGGCCTGTTTGTCCGTACCCGGCGCCTGTGGAAGAATACCGACAATAGCTTCTTCACTCTATCTTCAATGGCTTCACTCATGACCAGCAATATCCAAATTCCATCCGACGGCAAGAAAATCACTACTGAAAACGGGACCTTGCACGTGCCGGACAATCCCGTCATCCCGTATATCGCGGGAGACGGCATCGGCGTGGACATCTCACCCGTCATGAGGCAGGTGGTCGACGGCGCGGTGCACCGCGCCTACGACGGCGCGCGCAAGATCCACTGGATGGAGGTGTATGCAGGGGAGAAGGCCAACAACCTGACCGGCTCCTGGCTTCCGGACGAGACCATCGATCTCATGAAGGAGTACCTGGTTTCGATCAAGGGGCCGTTGACCACCCCCGTCGGCGGCGGGATCCGCTCGCTGAACGTGGCGGTGCGACAGATCATGGACCTGTACGTCTGCCTGCGCCCGGTACGCTGGTTCAAAGGCGTGCCCTCGCCGGTGCGCAGGCCCGAGCTGGTGGACATTGTGATCTTTCGCGAGAACACCGAGGACATCTACGCCGGCATCGAGTTCGAGGCCGGCGGCGAGCAGTGCCGCAAGTTTCTCGAGATGATGAAGGAGACCTTCCCCGCCTCCTACAACAAGATCCGCTTCCCCGAGACCTCCGGCATCGGCATCAAGCCCGTGTCCCGCGAAGGCACCGAGCGTCTGGCCCGGGCGGCGATCCGCTACGCGATCGAGAACGCGCGCAAGAGCGTGACCTTCGTGCACAAGGGCAACATCATGAAATTCACCGAAGGTGCGTTTCGCAACTGGGGCTACGAGATGGCGGAACGGGAATTCGGCCGCGAGACCTATACCTGGAGCGAGTGGGAGCGCACGGTGGCGGACAAGGGACAGGACGCCGCCAACGAGGAGCAGGAAGCGGCGCTGGCCGCCGGCAGGATCCTGTGCAAGGACGCCATCGCGGACATTACCCTGCAACAGGTGCTCACCCGTCCCGCCGAGTTCGACGTCATCGCGACCACCAATCTCAACGGCGACTACCTGTCCGACGCGCTGGCCGCCCAAGTCGGCGGCATTGGCATCGCCCCCGGGGGCAACCTCAATTACGACACCGGCCACGCGGTGTTCGAGGCCACCCACGGCACCGCACCCAAGTACGCGGGCCGCGACATGGTGAATCCCGGTTCGCTGGTGCTCTCCGCCGAGATGATGCTGCGCTACATGGGCTGGAAGGAAGCCGCCGACCGGATCATCTCGGCCATGGACGGCGCGATCGCCGGCAAGAACGTGACCTACGACTTCGCACGGCTGATGGACGGCGCCAACCGGGTGTCGTGCTCCGAGTTCGGCCGCATCATGATCGGAATGATGTAAGCCGGGCGGTGGCGTACGAGCGGCTCGACATCGCGCGTTGCGCGCGGCTCGTCTACGAAGGATTCGAACGCTACAACAAGCAGTTCAGGCGCATCACCGACCGTGCACGGCGACGCTTCGAAGAGCGCGACTGGCGAGGCCAGATCCAGGATATCGGCGAGCGCGTGGAGCTGTACGACAAGTGGTGCCTGAAGATACAGCATCAATTGCGCCGCGAACTCAAGGCGGAGATCGACCGGCGCGACTGCTGGCGGCGTGTGCGCGACCACTACGGCTCGCGGATCGAGAACGTGCCCGACGCCGGCTTCATGAAGACCTTCTTCAATTCCATCAGCCGCCGCACCTTCGGCACGGTGGGCACCGACGGCATGCTCGAGTTCATCCAGCCAGCGCCGGACGAAGGGCTCGAATCGTTGGCCAAGCGCCGCTATCCGTGCTGGGACGACATCGAGACCAGCCTCCGGCGGATCCTGAAGGACTTCAAATTCCGCGAGCCGTACCAGGACGCCGCCCGCGACGCGCGGCTCATGGCGGCTGAAGTCCTGGGCTACGCGGACAGGCTCGGAATCGGCGCCGGCGGCTTCCACCGCTTCGAGTTCATCGACTCCCATTTCCTTCAAGGTGCACGCGCCTACCTCGTGGGGCGCATCATCCATGAACGCTGCCAGCTTCCGATGGTGGTGGCGTTCGAGAACACCGGGCGCGGCATTCGCGTCGACGCGGTGCTGCTCGAGGAATCCCAGGTCGGCAACGTATTCAGCTATACGCGCTCCTACTACTTTACCGACCCGACCTCGGTCATCGGGGCGGTGCAGTTCCTGCACTCAATCCTGCCCCAAAAACCGATCGACGAGCTCTATACCGTGCTGGGACGGCTGCGCCAGGGCAAGACCGAGCGCTTCAGGTGTTTCTCGGATCATCTGCGCCGGAGCCGCGACCTGTTCGTGCACGCGGAGGGCGACGCGGGTCTGGTGATGCACGTGTTCACGCTCCAATCCTTCAACCTGGTGTTCAAAGTGATCCGGGACCAGTTCGGCTATCCGAAGAACACCACGCGCGAGCAGGTCGTCTCCAAGTACAAGCTGGTGTCCCGGCACGATCACGCCGGGCGCCTGATCGATACCCAGGAATTCCTGAACCTCAAGCTCCC
>JAKZYK010000030.1:0-11569 GCA_047514485.1 Gammaproteobacteria bacterium | reverse complement strand
CAAACACCCCGCACGACCACGCCGCGAGCGAACGCATCGGGGTTCTCGTCACCAATCTCGGGACGCCGGATGCACCCACCGCCGCCGCCGTCCGGCGGTATCTCGCCGAGTTCCTCGCGGACCCGCGGGTCATCGAGCTTCCGCGGTGGGTGTGGCGGGTGATCCTGCACGGCGTGGTGCTGCGGATCCGGCCCCGGCGCTCGGCCCGCGCGTACGCGAGCATCTGGACGCCGGAGGGCTCGCCGCTGCTGGTGAACTCACGAACGATTGCCGGCGCACTGGAAGCGCGCTGGGTCGATGCACCGGAAGCGCGCCGGACCGATACACCGGAAGAGCGGTCGGCCGGGCCGCGGCCGGGCCGCGTGGCGGTGGCGCTCGGCATGCGCTACGGCGCTCCGTCGATCCCCGAGGCGCTGCACGCGCTCCGCGAAGCGGGAGCGGCCCGCATCGTCGTTCTCCCGCTCTACCCTCAGTACTCCGGCACGACCGGCGGCTCCACGTTCGATGCGGTGGCCAAGACGCTGTCAAGCTGGCGCCGCGTGCCGGCGCTACGCTTCATCGATCACTACCACGACGACCCCGGCTACATCGACGCGCTCGCCGCGTCGATCGAAGCCGTGTGGTCCGAAGGAGGCCGTCCGGACCGGCTGTTGTTCTCGTTTCACGGCCTGCCGCGGCGCTATCTCGACGCCGGCGATCCGTATCACTGCGAATGCCGCAAGACGGCGCGTCTCGTCGCGCAGAAGCTGGGTCTCGATCCGGGGACATGGATCGTCGCGTTCCAGTCGCGGGTCGGGCGCGAAGAATGGCTGCGCCCGTATACCGACGAGACGCTGGCTGAATGGGGACGCGAACGCCTGGGAAGGATCGACGTCGTCTGTCCCGGCTTCTCCGCCGACTGTCTTGAGACGCTCGAAGAGATCGCGATACGCGGGCGCGATTCCTTCGTCGCGGCGGGCGGAGGGACGTTGCGCTACATTCCGGCTCTGAACGCAGGCGAAGCGCACGTCACGGCGCTCGCGTCCCTCGTCGAACGTGCGATCTCCGACTGGCTCGCGGACCCCGGCGATGACGACGCGAAGCGTGACCGGTGCACCGCCCGGGCGCGGGCGCTCGGGGCGCCTCGCTGAGTGGCCTCTCCCCGCGCATCCGCATCGCAGGGGCGATCGCCGAGGCGATCGCGTTGCAAGCCCGCTCGCATCCGTGCGATCTTGAACCACACCGGCTTTCGGGCGCCATGCGCCGTAATGAGATGAAACTATCGACCCGACTCCTTCTACTCGCCCTCGCGGCGCCGGTCGTGTTCGCGAGCGCCGCCGCCGGCGCGGACGATGATTGGTCGCTGTGCGGGGCGGGCTTCCAGGTGCCGGAACGGCCAGTGTCCGAGGCGGCCGAGTCCGACGGCGACTCCGAGACGATCCATCTGTCCGCCGATGAAGCCGAGGTTGTCGAAGACGGGGTGTCCAGGCTCACCGGCAACGTCGCGGTCGGACAGGGGACGCGCCAGCTCCGGAGCGATGAGATCGTCTACAACCAATCCGAAGCGGTGATCGAGGCCAGAGGCAACGTCAGGTTCTGGGACGAAGGCGTGTTCGTCACCGGCGAGCGCGCACGCGCGGAGATCGAGCAGGACGTCATCACCATCGAGCCCGCGACGGCGTTCATGCTCGAAGACGAGCATGGCCACGGTGATGCGGCCGAAATCAAGACCCTCGGCAACGAGCGGATGACCGCGAACGACGTGACCTACACGACGTGCAACCCCGGTGACGCCGACTGGCGCATCACCGCGAGCCGCGTCGAGTTCGATCGCACCAAGGACGCCGGCACCGCGCGGAACGCGTGGCTCGAGTTCAAGGGCCAGCGAGTGTTCTACCTGCCCTGGATCAGCTTCCCGTTGAGCAGCCAGCGCAAATCCGGATTCCTCGCCCCGACCTACGGCACAGACCGATCCGGCGGAGTCGAGGTGACGGCCCCCTACTATTTCAACCTTGCACCGAACTACGACGCGACGCTCACCGCGCGAGCGATGAGGGAGCGCGGCGTGCAGGCGCAGGGAGAATTCCGCTTTGTTTCCCGAGCCTACGGGTCCGGCCAGGTCGCGGCGCACTATCTGCCGTTCGACGCGAAGTTCGACGACGATCGCACAGCGTTCGACCTCGCGCACCGGCACCGGTGGTCGGACCGGTGGTCGACGAATACCCGCTTCGAGTGGGTCTCGGACGCGGAGTATCTCGAGGATCTCGGGGCCAGCCTCTCGCAGAGCAGCCGAACGCACCTCCCTCGCCGGTTCGACGCCCGTTACCGCGGTGATGGATGGGGCGCGCTCGTCCGATTGCAGCACTTCCTGACCGTGGACCGGACGATCCTCGCGCAAAACCGACCCTACGCGCGTCTCCCGCAGATCCTTGTTCAGACGAATCTTCCGGAGAGAAACCGGGCGCCGAACTTCGGCGCAACGGCGGAGCTCACGTATTTCGATCAACGATCGCGCACCACCGGGGCGCGGGTGGACCTGCAGCCGTCTCTCACCTATCCAATCCGCACCGCCGGGACCTTCATGGTGCCGAAGGCGGCGGTACGCTTCACCCGGTACAATCTGAACCGGACCGAGGCCGAGGCGACCAGGGACGACGGCCCGTCGAGAATGCTTCCGAGCTTCAGTCTCGACGGCGGCATGTTCCTCGAGCGTCCCGTCACCCTCCACAACCGACCACTGACCCACACCATTGAGCCAAGGCTCTACTACCTGCTCGTGCCGTTCGATCATCAGGACGACCTGCCAAATTTCGACACCAGCCGGTCCAGCTTCAACTTCGCGCAGCTCTTCCGCGAGAACCGGTTCTCGGGTGGGGACAGGATCGGAGACGCCAACCAGGTGACACTCGCGCTCACCTCGCGACTGCTCGACGAACGCGGCGGCGAGCTTGCCCGCGCGAGCATCGGGCAGATCCGCTACTTCCGTGACCGGGAGGTGGTTCTCGGGACAAACGACGATCCGGAGACGACACGCGGTTCCGACATCGTCGCGGAGATCGAGGCGCGGCCCACGCAGAAATGGCGCTTGCGTGCCGGCCTTCAGTACGATACCGGCGCCAGTCGAACCGACAAGAACGCATTGAACGTGCGTTATCAGCCCGATCGGCGCAGCGTCGTCAACGCGACGTATCGATTCGTTCGCGACAGCGATCCGGCCAAGACCATCAAGCAGGCCGACCTGTCCTTTGCCTGGCCAATCGGCGCACATTGGCGCACCGTTGGACGGTGGAGTCTCGCGCTCAACGAGGACAGGAACCAGACACTGGAAGCTTTCGGCGGATTGGAGTACGAGAGCTGTTGCTGGGGGTTTCGCGCGGTAGCCCGCCGCTTCCTCAGCAACGGCGGCAGGAGCGACGGCGAGGACAATTACTCCAACGGGCTCTTTCTTCAGCTCGAGCTCAAGGGCTTGACGGGCGCAGGGAACAGGATCGAGGCTCTTCTCACACGCAGCATTCCTGGATACGAGAACGAATTCTGATGCCTTTCCTCCCTTCTTTCCGGCAACGGTGGCTGCGGGGCCTGATCGCGTGCGCGATCACCGGGGCGTGCGCGTCGGGCGCCCCGGCCCAGACGGCGCCGAGCACCGATCTCGATCGCGTCGTCGCCATCGTCAACGACGACATCATCGCGCGGAGCGAGCTCGAAGCCCGGCTGAAGAGGGTGTCCGAGCGGCTTCGCCAATCCGGCACGAGCCCGCCGCCGCCCGACCGACTGCGAAAGCAGGTCCTCGAACACCTGATCCTCGCCCGGCTTCAGCTACAGCTTGCGCACGATTCCGGCATACGCATCGACGACGAGACCCTCAACCGGACGCTGCTTCGGATCGCGGAGCAGAACGAGCTCACGTTGCGGCAGTTCCGGGATGTCCTTGAGCGCGACGGCACCGACTTCGCGCAGTTCCGCGAAGAGATCCGGGACGAGATCATGATCTCGGAGTTGCGTAAGCGTCAGGTCGAGAGTCAGGTGCAAATCTCACCACGCGATATCGACCATTTTCTGTCGACGATGGAGAGCCAGGGGACGGAGGCGGGCCGGCATCGGTACCGGATCGGGCACATTCTGATCGCGGTTCCAGACGGAGCATCATCCGAGGAGATCGCCGAGGCGCATTCGCGCGCCGCGCGAGTGCTCGACGAGATCCGGACCGGAGCGGACTTCGCAAACATGGCAGTGACCCATTCCGACGGACAACAGGCGCTCGAAGGCGGCGACCTCGGCTGGCGACCGGCGTCCGATCTGCCGACGGTGTTCGGCGACGCCGTTGTCCGACTCGAGGTTGGGGAAGTCACCGAGCCGGTCCGCAGCGCGAGCGGCTTCCATATCGTGAAGCTCATCGACAAGCGCGGCGGTGACCGGCAGATCGTCGCTCAGACCCGCGCCCGGCACATCCTGATCGCGCTCGACGAGCTCACCGACGAAACGGCGGCGCGCCGGCAAGTGTCCGCGTTGCACGAGCGGATCGTCAACGGGGAAGACTTCGGCGAGCTCGCTCGCATCCATTCCGACGATTCGGGCTCCGCCGCGAAGGGCGGCGAACTCGGCTGGATCGACCCCGGCAACACGGTGCCGGTATTCGAGCGCATGATGGATTCGCTCGCTCCGGGCGGGCTCAGCGAGCCGTTCAAATCGCAATTCGGATGGCACATCGTCCAGGTGCTCGAACGGCGTGAGCGCGATGACACCGATGCGGCCCGGCGGGCCGAAGCGCGGCGCGCGCTGCGGGCGAGGAAGATCGAGGAGAATGTGCAGGCGTGGGTCCGTCAGGTGCGCGACGAGGCCTACGTGGAAATCCGGCTCGACGAATGACCGAACGCCCCCCCGCGCTGACTCCGGGGGAGCCGGCCGGGATCGGTCCCGACATCACGCTTGCCGCGGCATCGTCAGGCCGCGTCCGGTTCGTCGCCTTTGCGGACCCGGACATGCTCCGCCGCCGGGCCGATCTGCTCGGGATCGAGGTCGAGATCCGTACGATCGGCCCGGAGATCCCCCCCTTGCAGGCGATCCCGCCGGGTGAGCTGCCCGTGGTGCCGTTCGCCACACCGCACCGCGTCCTCCCCGGGCGATTGGACGCGGCAAACAGCCCGTACGTACTCGAGTGCATCCGCGCGGCGGTCGAGGCGTGTCGCGACGGAGCCGTCGCCGGACTCGTGACCGCACCGGTGCACAAGGGGATCATCAACGACGCCGGGATCGCGTTCACCGGCCACACCGAGCTCCTCGCCAGCCTCGACGGCGGCGCACGCGCGGTCATGATGCTCTGCACACCCGGGCTCAAGGTGGCGCTCGCCACGACCCACCTCCCGTTGCGGGCGGTCCCCGACGCCATCGACGCCGCGATGCTGATCGACGTCGTCCGTGTCGTCGAGCGCGATCTGCGCGCCCGGTTCGCGATCCCCGCCCCCCGCGTCATGGTCTGCGGACTGAACCCGCACGCGGGCGAGGGCGGACATCTGGGCCGCGAGGAGATCGAGTCGATCACGCCCGCGGTGGAGGCGCTGCGCGCGGAGGGAATCGACGTCCGCGGCCCGGTCCCGGCCGATACCGCGTTCACGCGAGAGCGACTCGCCGGCGCCGACGTCGTGGTCGCGATGTACCACGATCAGGGCCTGCCGGTGCTCAAGCACGCCGGCTTCGGCCAAGCCGTCAACGTCACCCTTGGGCTCAGCTTCGTGCGAACGTCGGTCGATCACGGAACCGCGCTCGATCTCGCGGGAACGGGCCGGGCGGAGCATTCGAGCCTCGTGTCCGCCCTGACCCTCGCCCGGGAGCTCACGCAGGAACGCCGTAACGAGGCGCCCGCGCTCTGCCCGGAGCCATGAGCCGCGCCGCGCCCGGCCGGCACGTCCAACCGGCTCGCGAGGCGAAGGCGCGCAAACGATTCGGACAGCACTTTCTCCACGACCGCGCAGTGGTGCGGAGCATCGTCGATGCGATCTCGCCGCGGCCCGGCGAATTGATCGTGGAGATCGGACCCGGACGCGGCGCGCTCACCTTTCCTCTGCTCGCATCGGGCTGCGAGCTGCACGTCGTCGAGATCGACCGCGATCTCGCCGCCTCGCTCCGCGAGCAGACGGTGCACTATCCCAATCTGATCGTCCACGAAGCGGACGCGCTCAAGCTCGACCTCGCACACGTTGCCCCGCCGCCGCGGCCGCTTCGAGTGACCGGCAACCTCCCCTACAACATCTCGACGCCTCTCCTGTTCCGGCTCCTCGCGGCACTGCCGCGGATCACGGACATGCACCTGATGCTGCAAAGGGAAGTCGTCGATCGAATGGTGTCTCCGCCCGGCACCCGCGCATACGGGCGGCTCAGCGTCATGGTGCAGCTCGACTGCGAGGTGGAACGGGTACTCCGGGTCGGCTCCGGCGCGTTCTCACCCGCGCCTCGCGTCGAATCCGCGGTGGTGAGGCTATGTCCCCGGCCGCGGACCACGCTCGATCCCGCGAGCCGGGATCGATTCGCCGCCATCGTCAGATCGTGCTTCTCGAAGCGGCGCAAGACGCTGCGTAACGCGCTTCGCGGGCTCTGTGACGCGCCGGTGATCGCCGCCGCGGGTCTCGACCCCCAAGTGCGGCCGGAGATGTTGACCATCGACGAGTTCATCGACCTCACTCACGCGAGCATGGGTCGCGGATGAGACGCCTCGGCCGGCACCCAGTCCGGCAAATCGTTGGCCGCTTCCGGATCGCCCGCCCGTCCACCGTGAATGTGCGGAAATGCAGAGGGCGAGTATTTCACAGAATCTGTGGAAAACTCTGTGGACAAATCACGATTCAGCTTCATTTACCCTGAGAATCAAGCGGTTTGAAACAGATTGGCGAAAATTTCGCCTTTCTCAGCATTTTCCTTTTATTACAATAAGTTACGATTAAACAAAGGTGCGAATAAGCTCTCCTCCAGCCAGCAGCTCCTATGTAATGTAACGGTCATACGCAATGTGCATAAGTCAAGACGAGCCGGGACCCGAATCAGATCAGAAGGTTAGTCTGCAATTCTCACCTGTTTGTGAAGTGAGGCGCGGGCGAAAGCCTCGTCAGCTCGCGAGATGCGTCCGGAGCGCATCGATCACGGGGCCGGTCCGCGGCTCCCGCCCTCGCCAAAGCCGGAACGACTCCGCCGCTTGCTCCACGAGCATCCCGAGGCCGTCGGTCGCGACCGACGCACCTTCCTGCGCTCCCCACTCGACGAACGGCGTCGGCTGCGCCGCGTAGGCGGTGTCGTAGGCGACGCCGCCGGCGCGCAGGGTGCCCCGGGGCAGGGGCGGAAGGTCGCCGGCAAGGCTCGCGGCGGTGGCGTTGACGACGAGATCGAACCCGCCGGCCGGAAGCTCATCGAGCGCCACCGCGCTCACCGGCCCCTGCCCCCCGAATCGCCCCGCGAGCTCGACGGCCCGCGACGTGGTCCGGTTGGCGATCACGAGTCGTTGCGGCCGCTCATCGAGCAACGGCCCGATCACCCCTCGCGCCGCTCCGCCGGCGCCGAGCAGGAGCACCGATCGCGCGTCGATACCGACCGTCAGATTGCGCGTGAGATCCCGCACGAGCCCAATCCCGTCGGTGTTGTCGCCATACACCGCCGCACCGTCGAACCACAGCGTATTGACGGCGCCCGCGCGCTCCGCGCGATCGGAGCGCCGGCTCGCAAGCGCGAACGCCTCCTCCTTGAACGGGATCGTGACGTTGAGTCCTCGGCCGCCTTCCGCACGGAAACGCTCGACGGCGGCGCGAAAGCCGCAAGGCTCGACGAGGAGCGCATCGTATGCGACGGGTTCGCCGGTCTCGGCTGCGAATCGCCGGTGGATGAACGGTGACTTGCTGTGAGCGATGGGGTGGCCCATCACCGCGTAGCGATCCGGCATGGGAGGCGCGCGATTGGGATTCAGGAGTCGGAATGGTGCAGTATCGTCGGTCTGGGATTGTAAGCCGGAGTGCACGTCCCGGACAGTCCCGCTGCATGTCCGGCGACAGAGAGCGGCCCCGCTCCATACGCGGCCGGGGCCACCGGCACAATCGAGGGGATGACCGAGATGATCGACCCGCGAAGATTCGACGACCTCGCCCGGCGCATCCAGGCGAGCTTGCCGCCGGGAATCGACGAGGTCCGTGAGGACGTGACCCGGAACATCCGGGCAGTCATCGCGGCCGGAATCGCTCGGATGGAGCTGGTCGAGCGAGAGGAGTTCGACGTGCAGAGCGCAGTACTCGCCCGCACCCGCGAGAAGCTCGAGACCCTCGAACGCCGGGTCCAGCAGCTCGAGGAGCGGCTCGAAGAGCCGGACCGCGGTTCCGAATAGGGATGGCGCACGAGACAAGGAACCCGCGGGTGGACACGCTGCGGCTCGAGGCCGGTTGACGAACATTCGTTCAGCGTCGTCCTCCAAGCCCTCCGGACAGACATGGGCGGACCGGTGCCGCGGCCGGACACCCCGCACCTGCAGCGCTTCAGCCTCCCGAGCTCGACAGGAGGCGCCTGACGCTCGCCAAACTCCGCACGTCTCGCCGCGCCCCCCGCCGACACGGGGCGGGCCGTACGCCCCTGTCACGACGCGCCTGCGGTCGCGCATGCTCGCTCTCATCTCCGAAGTTGGAAACGCGCGATGTCGCTCGCGACCATCATGAGCCGCGCAAGCGTTGGTATCGAGGCGCCGCAGGTACAGGTCGAGGTCCATATCACGGGCGGGCTGCCGAAGTTCGCGATCGTCGGCCTCCCGGAGGCCACCGTACGCGAGAGCAAGGACCGCGTGCGCAGCGCGATCATCAACTCCCAGTTCGAATTTCCGAAGCGCCGCATCACCGTCAATCTCGCGCCGGCCGAGCTCCCCAAGGACGGGAGTCGGTTCGATCTCCCGATCGCGGCCGGGATCCTCGCCGCGACCGGGCAGCTCTGCCACGATCGGCTCCGCGAGCACGAGCTCATCGGCGAGCTTGCGCTCGACGGCGCGCTGCGCCGTACCGGCGGCTCGCTCCCCGCGGCGCTGCACGTGCGCGACGCCGGCCGCATTCTCGTGATCCCGGTCGACGATGCCCACGAGGCGGAGCTCGCGACCGGCGCACGTCTGTTCTCGGCGCGCCATCTCGGGGAGGTACACGCGCAGCTCATCGGCGAGACCTCGCCGCGGCCGACCAAGGCCGCACCGCAGACCGGCGCCCACGCGGCCGAAGACCTGAGCGACGTGCGGCGCCAGTACGCGGCGCGGCGTGCGCTCGAGCTGGCCGCCACCGGCAACCACAACCTGCTGATGCTCGGGCCGCCCGGCACCGGAAAGACGATGCTCGCGACGCGCCTGCCGGGGATCCTTCCGCCCATGACCGAGGAAGAAGCCCTCGAATCGGCGATGGTGCGCTCGGTGAGCGCGCTCGGCTTCGACCCCGAGCGATGGGGGGTGCGGCCATTTCGCGCTCCACATCACTCGGCGTCTTCGGCCGCGATCGTCGGAGGCGGCGCGGTGCCGAGCCCCGGAGAGATCTCCCTCGCCCATCACGGCGTACTGTTCCTCGACGAGCTTCCGGAGTTCTCGCGGGCCGTGCTCGAAGCGCTGCGCGAGCCGCTCGAATCAGGGTCCGTCACGATCTCGCGCGCGAGCCGCCAGGCGAGCTTCCCCGCCCGATTCCAGCTTGTCGCCGCGATGAACCCGTGTCCGTGCGGGACTCTCGGCGACCCGGCCGGCACCTGCCGCTGCACCGTGGAGCGGATCGCCCGCTACCGCGCTCGGGTCTCGGGGCCGCTGCTCGATCGCATCGACCTGCACGTCGAGGTGCCTCGCGTCCGGGACGACGACGATTCCGAGCCCGCCGAATCGTCGGCGGCGGTGCGCGACCGCGTAGCCGGGGCGCGTTCAGCGCAAATCGCCCGGGCGGAGAAGCCGAACCAGAGGCTTACGGTGGGCGAGCTCCGGAAGCACTGCGCGCTCGCCCCGGGCAGCCGCCGGTTGCTCGCGCGCGCGATGGAGAAGCTGCATTTCTCGGCCCGCGCGCGCGACCGCGTGCTCAGGGTTGCCCGTACCATCGCGGATCTCGCGCAGTCGGATTGCATCGAGGACGAACACGTGGCGGAGGCGATCAGCTTCCGGACTCTGGATCGAGGCACGGGACACGGGCTCGAATGAACGATGGCCAGTACCGCCGCGGCCACCGGCGGAGCCGTGATCGATGGCCGACCCTGCACCGGCTACCGGCGGAGCCATGAAATGGTAGATAATTTCGTGGCGGCGCCGCATCGAATGCAGGGCCGTGGATTTCATCGGTCACTTCACAGCAAGGGAGCAGATGGAGACCATCGACGATCGCTACCGTATTCAGGTCGACGTGCAGAGTTCCTACATCGTCGAGCACTCGTCCCCCGAAAACGGGCAATACGTATTCGCGTATACGGTGACGATCCGAAACACCGGCGAGATTGCCGCACAGCTCCGGACCCGCCATTGGATCATCACCGACGCCAACGAACAGGTGCAGGAAGTCCGAGGTGACGGCGTCGTCGGAGAGCAGCCGCACCTCGCCCCGGGAGAAGGCTTTCAGTACACGAGCGCCGCGGTCATCGAGACCCCGGTCGGCAGCATGCACGGCAGCTACCAACTGATCGCGGACGACGGCCATTGGTTCGATGCGCCGATCGTCGCGTTCAGCCTGTGCGTGCCTCAACTCGTGCATTGACAATCCCGTCCTCGATCGCCGGCGCCTACACCGCCAGCGGCTGCGAAAGATCGCAGCACATCGGCAACGCTCGGTTCATCCACCGCATTCGGGGCTGAATCGGCGATGCCCACGTACGCGATCGGGGACGTGCAGGGCTGCTACGCCGAGCTGCGGTCTTTGCTTCGTGAATGCGGCTTCGACGCGCGGCGCGATCTGCTCTGGTTCGTCGGTGATCTCGTCAATCGCGGCCCGTGCTCGCTCGACGTGCTGCGGTTCGTTGCCGATCTCGGCGACAGGGCGCACACCGTGCTCGGCAACCACGACCTGCATCTCGTTGCGAGCGCCCGCGGCGTTCGAAAGCTGCGCGACAAGGACACCTTCCACGACGTACTCGACGCCGCGGACGGCGAAGCGCTGATCGACTGGCTACGCGGCCGGCCGATGATCCATCTCGACTCCGAGCAGGGGTTCGTCATGGTCCACGCGGGCATCGCCCCCGCGTGGACCATCGACGATGCGCTCGGCTACGCGGCCGAACTCTCCCGGGCGCTGCGCGCGCCGGACCACCCGCGGCTCCTGTCGAACATGTACGGCAACGAGCCCGACGAGTGGCGGGATTCGCTCACCGGGCTCGACCGGCTTCGCTTCATCACCAACGCCTTCACACGGATGCGCTACTGTCATGCCAACGGACGGCTGGATTTCTCGGAATCCCGGCCACCCGGCGAACAGGATTCGTCGCTCACGCCCTGGTTCACGCTGCGCAACGGCAGCACGGATCGAGCCCGGATCGTATTCGGACACTGGGCGACGCTTCAGCTTCGCAACTCCCTCTCGCGGAGCCTTCACGTTCGCCATGTCGATACGGGGTGCGTGTGGGGCGGCTCGCTCAC
>JAKZYK010000029.1:0-3774 GCA_047514485.1 Gammaproteobacteria bacterium | reverse complement strand
GCCGGCTATCAGCGGCACGGGCACGTCGCTGGTGTTCAAACTCTTCCTCCAACCAGGAGGTCCGTTCCAGTCTGTCCAGCGCGCTTGACAGATGCCGGTACAAGGGCAGGAGATACAGCACGTCGAGCGCGGCGTAGTGCAACTGAGAGGGGCTGAGGGGGCGCCGGAGCCAGTTGGAGCGCGTTTCTCCTTTGTCGAGGGTGACGTCGAGCAGTGTCGCCACCAACTCCCGGTAGCCGAGCGAGAATCGATGGCCGGCGAACGCGGCGGCAAGCTGGGTGTCGAAGATCCGGCGAGGCGTGGTCCCCGTCATGACGTCCAGCACCTCCAGATCCTCGCCGCAGGCATGCATGACGACCAGCACCGCGGGGTCGGCCAGCACCTTCGCGAAGGGCCCGAAGTCCGAGATCTCCGTCGGATCGACGAGGAGCACGCCTTGCGCGTCAGACACTTGCAGGAGCGCCGGGCGCGGATAGTAGGTACGTTCGCGGATGAACTCCGTGTCGAGCCCGATGGCCCCCGCGGCGGACCAGCGGCGACATGCTGTCGTGAGACCCGCATCGCTCGATATCATGATCGACGCGGAAGCGGTCGCAGGATCAGGCATGTCGGTTCACCTGCTTCCACCGACGTCGAGAACGCTGGTCCATTCGCAGACGTGGGCCGACTCCACACGACGATCCGGACGGTATTGATGCCAATTGAGCCTTGATCACCGAGTGAATTGGCAAAAAATACGGCCTTTGCCGGCGGGCGACGAGCCTTCATCATGGCCGAAGCCCAATAGGCTTCGCGCGAAGTTGCGCAAGATGCACGACCGGAGCGCAGCCGCGTGGCTCTCGTTCGCCACGCAGCCCCGTCACGCGCATCACTCCCGGGTCTCGGTGATGAGCCCGTAATGCTGCGGCTGGCGATGGAGCGCCAGATTGAAGATGTTGTCCTGGATCTCCGCGCACCGATCGAGGTCGCAATCCGCAACGATGACCTCGTCACCGAGCGTCGTGCACATCGCCACGATCTCTCCGGTCGGCGCGATGATGCAGCTCTGGCCGATAAGGTCACAGCCTTCCTCTCGTCCCGCCTTCGCGACCCCCACCACCCAGGCGCCGTTCTGGTAGGCGCCGGCCTGCATGGAGAGGTGGTTGTGGAAGTTCTGGAGGTGGTCAAGCTGGGGAGCGCGCGGATAGTGGACCGGGGTGTTGTAGCCGAGCAGCACGATCTCCACCCCTTGCAGACCCATGACCCGAAAGGTCTCCGGCCATCGCCGGTCGTTGCAGATGCACATGCCGACCCGTCCGTCGAACGCATCGAACACCGGAAACCCGAGATTGCCGGGCTCGAAGTACGCCTTCTCGAGGTGCTGGAACGGCCAGTCCGGCTCGTGGTTCGCGTGACCGGGGAGGTGGACCTTGCGGTACTTGCCGGCGATGCGGCCCGTCGGGTCGACCAGGATCGATGTATTGAAACGCCTCTTCCGGTTGCCCTCGCGGGCAATCTCGGCGTAGCCGAGGTAGAAGCCCATCTCGAGCTTACGCCCAAGCTCGAACAGCGGCGCGGCCGACTCGCTCGGCATCTCGTCCTCGTAGAACGTATCGAGCTCCGCCTCGTCTTCCATCCACCAGCGGGGGAAGAAGGAGGTGAGCGCAAGCTCGGGGAATACGACGAGCCGGGCGCCCCGTCCGTGTGCCTCGCGCATCATCTCCACCATGCGGGCGACGGCCGACGCGCGCGGCTCGCCCCGGGCGATCGGACCCATCTGGGCGGCGGCGACGCAGATTTTTCTGCTCATGGTATTCGTCTCCCGGCCCCGCGCGGGGCAGCGACTGAAGGTGGTGTGCGACGTCGCGGACTGCATTCCAGCCCGACCATACCCGCGTCCCTCGGCCGCGTCTCGTGCCGAAACCCGGCCGTGGCGGGTCGCGGGGCCGAGTTCACGCCACGAGCGCCCATACAGCGCGTACGCGGGCCGGGCGGGTGAGGAGCGAGGCCGCCCACCCGGCGCCCTGGCCTATACTGCGCGCACGCGGGCCGACCCGCGCGGGTCCGGCGCCAATCCCGGGAGGATGTCGATGCAGCAGGCACAGAGGATGTCGGTGCTTGGCACCGAGACCGCTTTCGAGGTCCTCGCCCGGGCCGAGGCGCTCGCGCGCGAAGGGCGCGACATCATCAACCTCGGCATCGGACAGCCGGACTTCAAGACCCCGCCGCACATCGTCGAGGCGGGGGTGAAGGCGTTGCGCGACGGTCATCACGGCTATACCCCGTCGCCCGGGATCCCGCGGATCCGCGAGGCGGTGGCCGCGGACATCGTGCGTTACCGCGGGGTCGAGGTGCACCCCGACCGGATCGTCGTCGTCCCCGGCGGCAAGGTGACGATGTTCTTCGCGATGATGATGTTCGGCGAGCCGGGGGCGGAGATCCTCTACCCGAACCCGGGCTTCCCGATCTACGAGTCCGCGATCCGCTTCAGCGGCGCCACCGCGGTGCCGATCCCGCTGCTGGAGGAGAAGGACTTCTCGTTCGACCCCGACGAGGTGCTCTCGCTCATTACGCCGCAAACCCGTCTCATCATCGTCAACTCCCCCGCGAACCCCACCGGCGGCGCGATCCCGCGCGAGGCTCTGGACCGGCTCGTCGCCGGGCTCGTCGAGCACCCGCACGTCGCGATCCTGAGCGACGAGATCTACGCCCGCATGACCTACGACGGCCGCGAGCACGTGAGCCTGCTGGGCTACCCCGAGATCGCCGATCGCCTGATCCTGCTCGACGGTTGGAGCAAGACCTACGCGATGACCGGATGGCGTCTTGGCTACGCGGTGTGGCCGGAGTCCCTTGTCGAGGGTGCGACCCGGCTCGCGGTGAACTGCCACTCGTGCGTCAACGCCTCAGCGCAGTTCGCGGGCATCGCCGCGCTCGAAGGCCCGCAGGACAGCGTCGGGGAGATGGTCGCCGCATTCGACGAGCGCAGGAAGGTGATCGTTGATGGACTGAACGCGTTGCCGGGGGTCACTTGCCGCCACCCCGGCGGCGCGTTCTACGTGTTCCCGAATGTCACTGGAACCGGGACGCCGAGCGATACCCTCCAGCAGCGCCTGCTCGAGGATGTTGGGATCGCGGTGATCTCCGGCACCAGCTTCGGCGCGTTCGGCGAGGGGTACTTGCGATTCTCGTACGCCAACAGCACCGGGAACATCCAGCGCGCCCTCGAACGGATGGGGGAGATGCTCGCGGTGCCCGCGGTGGAGTACTGAAGGCGAGGACGCAGGAGCCGGATCATGTTCGGGCCAACCTGAGCTCAGCCGCCCGACACAACCGATTCCTCCATTTCGGGAGCATCGTTCATCGCCTGATCGATGCGAGGGAAATCACGCTTCCTTAATATCGCACGAACCGGGCACCCGTACTTCTGCGCCAATGTCTCGCGGCCGCCGGACTCTCTGTCCACGAGGGCCACGATTCCGACGATGTCGTATCCTGCGGCAATGAAGGCCTCGCAGGCGGTCTCGGTCGATGAACCGGTTGTGACGACGTCGTCGACGACCATGATCGATGTGCCTTCCGGAAGCTCGTTCTCGATCTTGTTTCCGGCTCCGTGTTTCTTTTTTTCCTTGCGAACGATGGAGCCCGATACCATGGGTTTCCGGGATTCGGCAGCGCGTTGGATGACCGCGGCCACGATGAAATCAGCGCCCATAGTGAGCCCACCGATGGCATCCGGGAAGCGAGACAGCTTACCGGCCTCTTCGAGGAATGCGTCGGCGATGAGACCGAGGC
>JAKZYK010000028.1:0-8100 GCA_047514485.1 Gammaproteobacteria bacterium | reverse complement strand
GCCGTTCAGGTATCCGCGCACGCGCCGCCCGAGTGGCTCGAGGGAGATGTGGTAATCGATCGAAGTGCTCCAGACGCCGTCCACCTTGACTGCGTGGACGGGCTCGGCGTGTGTTGCGGTCATGGGTAACACCTCCGCATGGATATCGCTCTACCAGCGGGCCGGCCTTCGAATGTTTGTGCCCGGGATTGGGCTCGGCAGTTGTGACCGCTGGAGCGCGCTGGGCCGGACATGCCTCGAGAAGTCCGCATGCCTCATGAGCTGTCGGGAAGGACGGCCCGTGCCGGGCGTCATCAATCCGATTTGCTTGCCGCGATGCTCCTTCACCAGGCGCATGGCTTCGGCGATGTCGCTGTCATTGCTCACCACGACCGCGCAGTCATACGCGTCCAGCCACCCGTCATTCACCAGATGCACGGCGAGATTGACGTCCGAGCCCTTCTCCTCTGTCCTGATCACATCCGCCGAGCGGCCGTTTCCGACCGGATGCGCGAGCGGCGCGTGGACCCTGTGGCTGAGGAAGTGCCCGAAATACACCTCGACCTCGGGCCGGTAACCGCGAAGCGCACGGAGGTAGACATCCTGGCGTTGCGGCTTGGACTGGTCGGCGGGCGTCCCCGGCACTCTCGCCGTGAAGTACTTGACCGTGAGAATGTCGTGATGCGGCTGGAGGATCTTCTCGAACAGCGCGACCAGATCCAGCCACTTGAACGGCGTGCCCTTGAGAGCACCATAGTACAGATTGATACCCGTCGACGTAGACGAATGTGCGCATTGATGCGTGCCGAAAAAAGCAGGGGCCTCCGAAGAGGCCCCGCGCCCTGCGGTCGAAATCGCAGGGGGTGTTGCGGTGAATCTAGGCGCCTGACGGTCGAAGGTCAAGGCGGCTGCGGCGACCCGGTAGTTGAGCGATGTCGGAGTCAATCGCCCAGCGGCTTCGAGTCATCGTCATCGCGCGTATTCACAAGTTGATACTTGATGCGGCGCAAGGGCTCCATTGCCGCCTCGCCGCGTATCGCCGCCACCTCGTAGGCCAGGATGTCGATCAGCGCGAGCAACACGTAGCGGGCGGGGGTCGGCGAGAGAATATTTTCCGGCTCCTCCACGAGAAACGGCACCACGTCGGAGGTCACCCGGGACAGCGGCGAATCGGGCGCGGTCACCGCGATGGTGTGGGCGCCGTACTGATCGGCGACCACGGTGGCGCGAATGATCGGCTCGTATCTCCCGGTGATGGACAGCGCGATCAGCACGTCTTCGGCCGTCAGCGTCGCCGCCATCATGAGCTGAAGCTGCGCATCGTTGCAGTGTGACGCGCTCAGTCCCAGCCGGAACAGGCGGTTCTCGCATTCCATGGCGACCATGGAGGAGCCGCCCCCTCCGCCGAAGATCATCACCCGTTTCGCACCGGCGATGGCCGAGGCGGCCCGCTTCACGGTCTCGTCACTGATCTGCCCGACGAGCGTGTCGAGTGAACGATGGATCCGCGACACGATTTCCGTCACCGCCTCGCTGGTCCGGGTCACGGCGATTCGTGGGTGCAGGTAGCGATCTCCGACGGCGAGGATCTTCGCCAGATCCAGCTTGAGCTCGCGCAACCCCCGGCAGCCGACGGAGCGGCAGAACCGGGTGACCGTGGCGGCGCTCACTCCGGCTCGCGACGCGATGTCGGTGGTGTGGGTATGGACCGCGAAATCCAGATCCGACAGCACGAGGTCCGCGACGCGCTGTTCGGCGGGGCTCATCTTCGGGCTCAGCCTGCCGATGCGCGAGAGCAGGTCCTCGGCGGAGGTCGTTATGCCGAGCCCGGCCTTGCCGGGCGGCGGCCTGCGCGAGTCATTCATCGGATTCGATTCCGAAGTACTCCTTCCCGAAACGGCAAGATCGGCAGAAACAGAAAATATTTTTCATAATCTATGGAAAACACCTGCAAGAATTGCAGTATATGAAAATTATTTTTACAATCATATGCCCGATCCGCCTCCGCGGATCATCCCGTCGTCAAGTGACAGGAGGAAACCATCATGGAGAATTTTCGAGCTCCGGCGCGAATCGTCGCCGGTGTCGCTCTGCTGGCGCTCGGCTCTGCCGTCCCTCCGCCCGCCCTCGCGGGAAGGCACCCTGCACTACGCCACCGTGGGTGAGCCGCCCAGCCTCGACCAGCAAGTGGTGACATCCGATCTCGCCACCACGATCGCCCACCACATCTTCGAGGGGCTGTACACGTTCGATGCGAATTACGAGCCTCGACCCCTGCTCGCTTCCGGGGAGGAAGTCAGCGACGACGGCAAGATCATCACCATCCACCTGCGCCAAGGAGTGAAGTTCCACGACGGCCAAGCCATGACCTCCGCAGACGTCGTGGCGTCGTTGAAGCGCTGGGGCGAACACGGCTCCCGCGGCAAGCTGGTCTTCTCGAATGTCTCCGAGGTGTCGGCGCCGGACGAATACAGCGTCAAGCTGACCTTCAACAGCACGTTCGGTCCCTGGAAGAACCTGATGGCCTTCATCAACGGCGGGCCTGCAATCTATCCGGCGGCGGTGGCTTCCACCGCCGGCAAGGCGCCGATCGACGTCAAGGACTACATCGGCACCGGTCCGTACATGTTCGGCGAATGGAAGCCGAACCGTCACTTGGAGCTGGTGAGATTCGACGGCTACAACGGCCCCGCCGGTGACGCCAGCGGATATGCAGGCAGGCGGGCGGCGCATTTCGACCGCCTGCGCTTCATTCCCGTCCCGGATCCGGGCACACGTATCAACGGGCTCAGGGCCGGCGACTACGACTACGCCGAAAGCGTACCGAGTGACCTGTTCGATGAGCTGGACATGGACCCGGCGGTCAACGTGGTTCTGAACGGCGGGCCGATTTTCGGGCTCGTGTTCATGAACTCCAAGGCCGGCCCTCTGCAGAGCAACTTCAAGCTGCGCCAGGCCATTCAGGCCGCGCTCAACAAGGAAGACGCTTTGCGCGTCTCCATCGGTCCGGAGAAGCTGTGGCGCGCCAACGGCTCGTTCCTGCCGAAGGGAAACGTCTGGTACTCGGATTCCGGCACGGACCGCTTCAGCGAGGGCAATGCCGAGAAGGCCGGGGCGCTGGCCAGGGAGGCGGGGTATGACGGGACGCCGATCAAGTTTCTGGTTTCGACCAACTACGCCTTCCACTACGATCAGGCCGTCGTGTTCACCCGCCAGCTCCTGAACGCGGGCATCAACGTCGAGATGGTGGTGGTCGACTGGGCGACGCTCATCAAGAAACGCGCCCAGCCCGATCAGTGGGACCTGTTCTTCACCCACCACGGCTTCGTGCCGGATCCGATCCTGATCTCGGTGATGAACGACAACTACCCCGGCTGGTGGGCAACCGAGGAGAAACAGCGGCTCAAATCCGCGTTCACCGCCACCAACGATACGGCCGACCGCAAGGCGACCTGGGCCATGATTCAGTCACTGATCTACTCCCAGGTGCCGACCATGAAGACAGGCGATGTCTATACGTACAACATCGCTTCACCGAAGCTTTCCGGAATCGCGGCGACGACACTGATCTGGCCTCACTTCTGGGGGGTGTCGAAGTAAGGCGTCTTACCGGCGGCGTCCCGGTCGTCGTGGGCCGGGGCGCCGCACCCTTCCGGGCGATGTGTGCCGCACGCCATACCACCGCTGCGTCCGGCCGCTCCGGCCGCCAACGACCACTCGGCAATCGATCGTGCCTCGCTATCTGGTCCGCCGACTCGGAACGCTCCTGCCGACTTTGTTGGCGGCGTCGTTCCTGATATTCGTCTTCATCCGGCTGATTCCGGGCGACCCCGCCGCCGTCATGCTAGGCGACCAGGCGACGGCGGAGGAAATTGCGGCGCTCCGGGTCGAGATGGGTCTGGACGAGCCCCTGCTGAATCAATACCTGCGATGGCTGCAGGCCGTCTCCCAAGGCGATCTCGGCGATTCGATCTTCTTTCAGATCCCCGTGCTGGATCTGATCATCGACGGGTTCGAGACCAGCGCTCTGCTGGCGCTCATGACGATGGTCTGGATCATCATCCTCGGACTTCCCATCGGAATGGCAGCCGCGGCCCGTCACGGAAGCTGGCTCGACCAGGGTCTGTCGGGGGTCGCCATGTTCCTGGCGTCGATCCCCACCTTCTGGGTGGGCCTGTACCTGATTCTGATCTTCGCGGCCACGTTGGGTTGGCTGCCGAGCTCGGGCTATCCCTCGATCTTCGGCGAAGGGGGCCTCGCCAACCTGCGTTACCTGCTGTTGCCGTCCATTGCGCTCGCCGCCCCGAACGCGGCGCTCATCATTCGACTGACCCGCGCCAGCATGCTGGACGTGTATCGCGAAGACTACGTGCGCACCGCGCGCGCCAAGGGCCTTCATCCCGTCAGGGTCGTCCTGCGGCACGTATTCCGGAATGCGTTGCTGACGGTGGTCTCCGCGATCGGGTTCACCGTCGCCGCGCTGATCTCCGAGGCGGTGGTGACGGAGACCGTGTTCTCCCTTCCCGGCATCGGCCGCATGGTCGTGCAGTCCATCCTGAGACGCGACTACCCCATCATCCAGGGCGCGATCCTCATGATCGTGCTCCTCTACATGGTGATCAATCTGGCCGTGGATATTCTCTATGCGTGGCTGGACCCGCGGGTGAGGCTGCAATGACCCTGGCCCAATCCCCGTCCCTCTTCGCCGGGCGCAGGCTCGCCTTCGCGGGCTTCCTGATCATCGTGTGCATCACCGTGAGTGCGCTCTTCGCGCCGTGGCTCGCGCCGGCGGACCCGATCGAGATCAGCCCCCTCGCTCGCCTGTCTCCTCCGAGCGCCGAGCACTGGTTCGGCACCGACCACTTTGGCCGGGACACCCTGTCGCGGGTGATTCACGGATCGCGGATGGCGGTTCTCATCGGGATTGGTGTGGTCCTGATCGCGCTTGGCGGCGGCATCGCGTTCGGCGTGCTCTCGGCGATCTTTCCGCGCCTCGGCATGGTGCTCATGCGCGCGATCGACGTGATGATGGCGTTTCCGGCCCTGCTCCTGGCGCTCGCATTGATCGTCGTCCTGGGGCGCGGCGTGGAGAACTCGATCCTGGCGATCGGAATCGTCTACCTGACGACGACTTCGCGCCTCGTCTACGGCGTATCGCTCCGGCTGAACGCCGAGACGTGGGTGGAGGCGGCGCGCGGCATGGGCGCCGGTACTGCGCGCATCATATTCAGGCACCTGCTGCCGAACCTGATGTCCCCGCTGTTCGTGCAGGCGAGCTTCGTGTTCGCGTTTGCGCAGTTGCAGGCCGCCTCTCTCGATTTCCTCGGGCTCGGCGTGCCGCCGGAGACGCCGACCTGGGGCAACATGCTGAGCGAGTCGCGTGTCTACATCACCCGCGCGCCGTGGCTGCTGCTGTTTCCCGGGTTGATGATCGCGTTGAGCGCGTTCTCGCTGAATCTGGTAGGCGACGCGGTGCGGGATCGGCTCGATCCTCGCCTGCAAGACGCATTCTCGGGCCGGCCGCATTCATGAATATTGCGCT
The DNA here is from genome assembly GCA_047514485.1 of Gammaproteobacteria bacterium. Taxonomy (GTDB): domain Bacteria; phylum Pseudomonadota; class Gammaproteobacteria; order HK1; family HK1; genus HK1. The sequence goes on along the minus strand of JAKZYK010000028.1, from coordinate 2,579 downwards.
ATCCATTCGCAAGCTCGTGCTCAACGCCGGCTCCGGAGGCCGGCTGCGCGCGATCGTCGATCGCCTTTCGATCTCCATCTCGGAGGGCGAATCGCTCGCACTGGTCGGGGAATCGGGCAGCGGCAAGAGCATCACCGCGCTCGCGGTCATGGGGTTGCTGCCGGAGCCCTCAGTGAGGGTAGGCGGCGGGAGTATCGAGTTCGGAGGCGCGAACCTGCTTGCCATGCCCCGGCGCGAACGACGGCAGATCATCGGCCGCGACATCGCGATGATCTTCCAGGAGCCGATGACATCGCTCAACCCGGTCATGCGGGCCGGAGATCAGATCGTCGAGATGATCCAGGCCCATGAAAGGGTCGGCCGGCGCACCGCGATGGGGCGCGCCGCCGAGCTCCTCGCGGCAGTGCGGATGCCCGAGCCGGTCGCGCGCTTGCGTGCCTACCCGCATCAGCTCTCGGGCGGACAGCGCCAGCGGGTGATGATCGCCATCGCTCTCGCCTGCCGGCCGAAGCTGCTGATCGCGGATGAGCCGACGACTGCGCTGGATGTGACGGTGCAGGCGCAGATCCTGTCGCTGCTGCGGGAGCTGCGGCAGGAGATGAATATGGCCATGCTGTTCATCACCCATGATCTCGGCGTCGTCGCGAGTATCGCCGACCGGGTCGCCATCATGTACTGCGGCCAGATCGTGGAGTCCGGACCGGTGCATGACATCTTCCGCATGCCGTCGCATCCGTATACCCGCGGCCTGCTCGATTGCGTCCCGAACGCGGCACAGCCCGGAGACGTTCTCGTCACCATTCCCGGACAGTTGCCCGCGCCCGGGGAAGCCCTTGCGCCCTGCCGCTTCGCGCCAAGATGCCCGCTCTCGGACGAGAGCTGCCGGAGCATTCCGCCTCCGGAGGCGTTCATCACCGCTGGACATGTTGCGCACTGCCACCACCCGGGGGGCACCGGTCGATCATGAGCCGGCGGATGATGAAGGAGGCGCCGCTTCTCGAAGTGGACGCACTCACGGTCAGCTACACGCTTCCGTCGCCGCGCGTGTTCGGGTTCGCCCGGGGGTTCCATGCCGTCGACGGGGTGAGTCTTGCCATCGCGCGGGGCGAATCGCTTGGTCTGGTCGGCGAGTCCGGGTGTGGAAAGTCGTCGTTGAGCCGGGCGATCTATGGGCTCGCGCCCATCTCCCACGGCGCCGTGCGGTTCGATGGCGTGGACTTGACGACGGTCACCGGAACGCAGCGCCAAGCGATCCGCAGGGGCATGCAGATGATCTTCCAAGACCCCGGTGGATCGCTGAACCCCCGAATGCGGGTCGGGGCTCTGGTCGCCGAGCCGCTTGAGATCCACCGTGAGGGGAATCGTCGTTCGCGGCGAGAGAAGGTCGTGCAGATCCTGGAGGCGATGGGGCTCGCGGCGGACGATTTCGATCGCTATCCGCACGAGCTCAGCGGCGGTCAACGGCAGCGGATCGCTATCGCGCGATCGGTCGTGCTCGAGCCGGCCCTCATCCTCGCCGACGAACCCACGTCCGCCCTGGACGTCTCGTTGCAAGCCCAGATCCTCAACCTGATCGCAACGCTGCGCCGCGACCTGGGCCTCGCCCTGCTGTTCGTCTCCCATGACCTGGACGTGGTGGGCTATCTGTGCAATCGCATTGCGGTCATGTACCTCGGGCGTATCGTCGAGAGCGGGCCGGCCGCGGAGGTGCTGGCGTCGCCGGGTCATCCCTATACACAGGATCTGGTTGCTTCTTCTCCGATCCCGGACCCGAACCGGCCCATCCGATGGCTCGCGCCGGCCGGCGATCCGCCCAATCCAGCGGCGCCCCCGGCGGGTTGTCGTTACCACCCGAGGTGCATGCACGCCACCGGGATCTGCTTCTCCGAGAACCCCGGACTCGAACGTATCGGTGAGGGCCGATACGTGGCCTGCCATCACGCAGACCAGGTGATGGCCACGGAGAACAGACCGTCATGAAATCGCGCCTTCCCCGCCGCGCCAGGAGGACGACCCATGAAACAGCGCTACTCGATCGCTAATCCGGACGAGATCCTGTCTCCGGGTCTCGTCGTGTTCGAAGAGATCGTCCGCGAGAACATCACGCGCATGAAGGCGATCGCCGGCGAGGACGGACGGCTTCGGCCTCATTGCAAGACCCACAAGATGATCGACGTCACTCGGCTGGAAGTCGGCATGGGCATCGTCAAGCACAAGTGCGCGACCTTCGCCGAGGCGGAGATGCTCGCGCTCGGCGGAGCCCGCGACGTGTTTCTCGCCTACAACCTGGTGGGGCCGAACATCGATCGCGCCGTGCGCTATCGGCAGCGCTTCCCCGAGGTGCGCTTCTCTGTCGCCGCCGACCACCCTGGACCCGTCGATACGCTGAACAACGCCATGGCGCGCGCGGGGGAGCAGATCGGCGTGTTCGTCGATATCGACACGGGCCTGCGGCGAACCGGGCTGCCGCCCGGCCCTGAGGCCCGTGATCTGTACGCGCGGATTGACGGATCGAGCCACCTGAAACCCGCGGGGCTGCATCTCTACGACGGGCAGAACCATCAGACCGACTTGGCGGA
>JAKZYK010000027.1:0-3843 GCA_047514485.1 Gammaproteobacteria bacterium | reverse complement strand
GCCTGGCTGACCGGCGTGGAAGGACCGTTTCGGCAGGAGTATCCGCCGCCTGTGATCACCCCCGATTTAGCGGCTGCCAGACAGCATCTGGAACTCGCGAAGCTCGAACTCGGTCTAGCCGAGCTCCCGCCGCTCGTCCTCTTGACCGGGGATGCGCCGATCGCGAACATTCAGGCCGAGTACTTCCAGAACCTGTTTGCGCGGACGCTTGGCATCGAGATCAGAATCGACAAGCAGATCTTCAAGCAACGCCTCGGCAAGATGACATCCGGCGACTTCGATATAGTGGCCGCCGGCTGGGGCCCGGACTTCGCCGACCCACTCACCTTCGGCGACCTGTACGCCTCCTGGAATGGGAACAATCGTGGCAAGTACAACAACCCAGCGCTCGACGAGCAGGTGCGCATTGCCCAGGGCTCGGTCGATCCGCGGACCCGCATGGACGCGTTCGGCGAGATTCAGCGCATTCTCATCGAGGACGCCGTGCACCTGCCAAACTACGAGCGGGGCCTTGTATATGTGCAGCTTCCGCAGCTCGAAGGAGTCGTGCGTAGAGCCGTCGGCACGACTCCTGACTACACCCAGGCGTACCTCGTCGAGAACCCCTAGCGATCCGTCGTCGTGCTGACCTACACCCTCAAGCGCCTCCTTCAGGGGATTGTCACCGTCTGGTTCATCGCGACCGCCACGTTCGTCGCGATGCACGCGGTGCCTGGCGACCCGCTCGCGAATCAGCGCGCGACCAACGAAACGATCCGGCGCAACCTGGAGCAGCGCTACGGGCTCGACCGGCCGCTCTCCGAGCAATATCTCGTCTTCATGGGGGGAATCCTGCGCGGCGATTTCGGTATTTCGTTCACGCAGGAGAACCGCCGAGTCAACGACATCATCAGGGAGAATTTCCCCGTCTCCGCCACGCTCGGAATTCTCGCCGTGATGTTCGCCGCGCTCGGCGGCATCCTGCTGGGGGCGTTGACGGCCCTCTACCGAAGCCGCCTGCCCGACCTCGTCATCATGTTCCTCGTCATCCTCGGCATCTCGGTGCCGAGCTTCGTCGTGGCCGCCGTGAGCCAGCTCACGCTCGTCGATATCAACGCCTACCTGGGCTTCCCGCTGTTGCCGGTGGCCGGCTGGGGCACGCTGCGTCACATGATCGTCCCGTCCATGGTCCTTGGGCTCGGCACCATGGCCTATCTCACGAGGCTCATGCGCTCGTCCATGCTCGAGATCACCAGCTCGGATTTCATCAGAACGGCGCGTGCCAAGGGCCTGCCGCCGGCGCGGATCTTTCTGAAGCACCAGTTGCGTAACGCGATCCTGCCGGTCGTCACAGTACTCGGGCCGGCGATTGCGGCGATCACGACGGGCGGCTTCGTGGTCGAGCTCGTGTTTGCGATACCGGGGTTGGGCCGCTATTTCGTCGAGGCGGTCCAGCAGCTCGACTACACCGTCATCATGGGCACGACGGTCTTCTACGGAGCCTTTCTCGTCTCCATGGTTATCGTGGTCGATCTGCTGTACGGGTTGATCGATCCACGCGTGAGGCTCGAATGAGAGGCCGGCGATGAGTGCCGCTTCCGGCTTTTCCAGCGCCGATTTCGAGACGGTCGCCGTCGAGCGTCAACGCCAGGCTATTTCACGGCCGTCGCTGTCGTACTGGCAAGACTCGTGGCGTCGGTTGAAGCAGAGTCGGCGTACGTTCGGGTCGCTCGGAACTGTCGTCGCGCTCGGTGCACTGGCCGTCGCCGGACCCTGGGTGTGGCGCGTCGATCCGGCCGCGCAAGACGTCGACCAGATCAGTCAGGCGCCTTCATTGCCGCCCTCGGCACTGATTACCGAGCCGTACGCAGCGTGGGGCGGCACGACCACGGAACCGACTCGACCGGGCGATGCCGTGACGGGATTGCGCTTGGCCGAGCCGGCGACGACGCAGGCCGTACGGCTCGTCTGGGAGCCCGTGCTCGGCGCGGCCGGTTACGTCGTGTACCGCAGCGTCTACGATCCCGCACCGGATCGCGCGCTCGGACTTCCCATCGGTGATGTGGTCGGCGCTGACCAGGTCAACTTCGAAGACCGGCTTGACCTTGAACCGCGACGATATTGGTATTCAGTGGTCGTCATGGATGAGGTCCGCGCCGAGCAGGAGGCCTACGCGACGCTCATCGCCGATGCCGTCCGCACGGTCAGCGCCGAGGAGGCCGAGCTGCGCGGCTGGGTGCAGGATGGCAGCGCGCTCGAGGCCGGCGACCGGATCGGCTTGCCGTATCATCCGCTCGGGACCGACTATCTCGGTCGAGACATGTTCGCGCGGCTGCTGTACGGCGCGCGCGTTTCACTGTTCATTGGCGTCGTCGCACCGCTCTTGTTCGTCCTGGCCGGCGTCGTATGGGGCAGCGCGGCCGGATTTCTGGGAGGACGCGTCGATCAGCTGCTCATGCGCTTTGCCGACTTCGTCATCGCGCTGCCGTTTCTCCTGTTCATGATCCTGTTCAAGATCGCCTTCGGCATCGGGCCAGGCGAGAGCGGCGTCTTCCCGATGCTCGTCGCCCTCGTGCTGCTCGGATGGCCGGCGACCGCGAGGCTCGTGCGCGGGCAGATCCTGCAGGTTCGGCAGGAGGGCTACGTCTCGGCGTCGCAGCTGCTTGGCGCCCGGAGCGGCTATCTCGTCTTCCGGCACATGATGCCCCAGACGATGGGGGTGATCCTGGTGACGCTCACCTTTGCGGTGCCGAGCGCCATCTTCACCGAGGCGTTTCTATCGTTCATCGGCATGGGCGTCGCGCCGCCGACGCCGTCGTGGGGCAGCATGGCAAACGAAGGCATCCGGACGATGCTCTCGCACCCCCACGAGCTCCTGTTTCCAGCCCTGTTCATCGGCGTGACGGTGCTGGCGTTCAACATGCTCGGTGACGGGCTGCGCGACGCGCTCGACGTTCGCATGCGAGGCCGCGAATGACGGCGACAGGGAACGGCGCCGGAGACTCCGCGGTGCTCGACGTCACCGACCTCCGTGTCGAGTTCGACACGCACGGAGGCATCGTCAAAGCCGTTCGCGGCGCCAGCTTCAGCGTCCGCCCGGGCAAGACGCTCGCGATCGTGGGAGAGTCTGGCTGCGGCAAGTCGGTGTCGGTGCAGAGCATCATGGGCCTGATTCCGATGCCGCCCGGGCGCATCACGAGCGGTGTGGCCCGGCTCCACGGCGTCGACATCATCAGGCAGAAGATCGTCAATGGCGAGGAGGTGCGAGGGAATCGCGTCGGCATGATCTTTCAGGATCCGATGAGCGCGCTGAACCCGACGATGCGGGTCGGCGACCAGATTGCCGAAACGCTCCAGGTGCATCGTGGCCTGTCGAAGCGCCAGGCGTTTGCGCGGGCCGTCGAAGTGCTGGCGACAACGCACATCCCGGAGGCTGAAGTGCGCGCGAAACAGTACCCCTTCGCGTTTTCAGGCGGCATGTTGCAGCGGGCCATGATCGCCATGGCGATCGCATGTGAGCCGGACCTGCTCATTGCCGACGAGCCGACCACGGCGCTCGACGTCACCATCCAGGCGCAAATACTCGATCTGCTGGAGGAACTGCAGCGCAAGAACGACATGGCGATCGTGCTCATCACGCATGATCTCGGCGTCGTCGCGCGCATGGCCGACGACGTCGCCGTCATGTACGCGGGCGAGATCGTGGAAAGCGGAAGCGTCGACGATGTGTTCTATCGCGCCGCCCATCCGTACACACTCGGGCTCAAGGCCGCGATGCCCAGCCAGACGACGTCAAAGGTCACCGGTCTTCAGGCGATCGAGGGGGCGCCGCCCGATCTGTTCGATCCGCCGGCAGGGTGCGGC
>JAKZYK010000026.1:0-4999 GCA_047514485.1 Gammaproteobacteria bacterium | reverse complement strand
TCGGGAGCGGTGCGGATGAACGCCGGTGAAGCCTTCCTCTGCGCGGGGGTCGAGTCCATGTCGCGGGTGCCGATGGGCGGATACAACCCGCTGCCGAATCCTTCCCTGCACGAATCGTTTCCCGCCGCCTACATGAGCATGGGCCAGACTGCGGAGAACGTTGCCGAGCGCTATCAGATCACCCGCAAGGAACAGGAAGCGTTCGCATTGGAGAGCCAGCGGCGCGCCGCAGCGGCACGGGCCGAGGGCCGCCTCGACACCGAGATCGTGCCGGTCGAAGTCGGCGGCGCGCGTATCGACCGCGACGGCTGCATCCGCGAGGAGACGAGCCTCGAAGGGCTGGCGGACCTGAAGCCGGCGTTTCTCGAAGATGGGACGGTCACCGCGGGCACCTCGTCCCCGCTCACCGACGGGGCGGCGGCGGTCGTCGTATGCAGCGAGACGTACGCCAACGAGCACGGGCTCGAACCGCTCGCCCGCGTGAAGAGCATCGCTGTGTCGGGCTGCGCTCCCGAGGTCATGGGGATCGGGCCGGTCGGCGCGACCCGCAAGGCGCTTGATCGCGCCGGGATCGATGTCGCCGATATCGACGTCGTAGAGCTCAACGAGGCGTTCGCGGCGCAAGCGATCGCCTGCATGCGCGACCTCGGGCTCGACCACGAGAAGGTGAATATCGACGGAGGGGCGATCGCGTTCGGACATCCGCTCGGGGCGACCGGCGCACGCATCACCGGAAAGGCGGCGGCGCTGCTCAAGCGCGAAGGCGGGCGGTATGCACTCGCGACACAGTGCATCGGCGGCGGGCAAGGGATCGCAACGGTGTTGGAGGCGATCAATTGAGCGCGATCGAACGGGTCGCGGTGATCGGCTCGGGAGTCATGGGCGGCGGGATCGCCGCTCAGCTCGCGAACGCGGGGGTGAGCGTCCTTCTGCTCGACGTCGCCGCCGAGGATGGGTCGGATCGTTCCGCGATCGCACGCACCGCGGTCGAACGCCTCGCGAAGTCACGCCCTCCCGCTTTCATGCACCGCGGTGCGGTCCGCCGCATCGACACGGGCAACCTCGAGGACGATCTGGCGCGGGTGGCGGAGGCTGATTGGATCATCGAGGCAGTGGTGGAACGCCTCGACGTGAAGCGCGCCCTCTACACGCGGCTCGATGCGGTGCGCAGGCCCGGCGCCATCGTCTCCTCGAACACCTCGACGATCCCGCTCGCCCGGCTCGTGGAAGGCGCATCGGACGAATTGCAGCAAGATTTCGCCATCACCCACTTCTTCAATCCGCCCCGGTACATGCGGCTGCTTGAAATCGTGCGCGGTCCGGCAACCAGGCCGGATCTCGTCGAGGGGCTACGCGAGTTCGCCGACCGGCGGCTCGGCAAGGGGGTGGTGGAGTGCAAGGACACCCCGGGATTCATCGCCAACCGCATAGGGGTGTACTGGCTGCAGTGCGCGGTCGTCGAGGCGATGCGGGTGGGGCTCACTGTGGAGCAAGCGGATGCGGCGCTCGGGCCGGCGGTGGGGATCCCCAAGACCGGGGTCTTCGGGCTCGTCGACCTCGTGGGCCTCGACCTCATGCCCCACGTCGTCGCGAGCATGGACGACTGGCTGGCGCCCGATGACGCCCTGCGCGACTACATGGAGATGCCCGAATTGATCCGGCGGATGATCGCGGCCGGTAATACGGGCAGAAAGGGCAAGGGCGGGTTCTACCGGCTGCGCCGCGAGGGTGGGGAACGGGTCAAGGAGTCGATCGATCTCGCCACCGGCGAATACCGCCGCTCCGAGCGCGTCCGCCCCGCCGGCGTGGAGGCTGCCAAGTCCGGCGGGCCGCGTGCTCTCCTGGAGCATGACAGTGCGGAGGGGCGCTACGCGTGGCGGGTGCTCTCGTCCGTCATCGCCTACTCGGCCGCGCTCGTGCCCGAGATCTCGGACGACGTCGCCGACGTCGATACGGCGATGCGGCTCGGCTACAACTGGCGCGCTGGCCCGTTCGAGCTGGCGGATCGGCTCGGCGCCGGCTGGCTTGCCGATCGTCTCCGTGCCGAGGGCCGCCCGGTCGCTCCGTTGCTTGAGACTGCGCGCGATGCCGGGTTCTACCGCGAGACCGGCGGGTGCGTCGAGCGGATCGATCGTGCCGGAGGCTATGCGCCGGTCATCCCGCCGTGGGGGGCGATGCGCCTCCACGATGCGAAGCGAGGCCGCGAGCGCGTGATCGGGAACGAATCCGCGAGTCTGTGGGACGTTGGTCGTGACGTCGCGTGCCTGGAGTTCCACACCACGATGAACACCCTCGACTCGGCGATTCTGCAACTCATCGCCGAGGCGCTCGAGCTCGTTCCGGGCCGTTTCGCGGGGCTCGTCATCCATAATGACGCCGAGAACTTCTCCGCCGGCGCCAATCTCGGCGAAGCGCTGTCCGCGATCGACGCCGGGGCATGGGACCGCCTCGCGGCGGCGGCCGAGCTCGGACAGGGCACGTTCAAGGGGATGAAGTACGCTCCGTTCCCGGTCGTCGGGGCGCCGTCCGGAATGGCGCTGGGCGGGGGGTGCGAGGTCCTGTTGCACTGCGACGCGATCGTCGCCCACGCGGAGACCTACACCGGGCTCGTCGAGGCCGGCGTCGGCCTGATTCCGGCATGGGGCGGCTGCAAGGAGTTGCTCGCGCGGTACTCGCGCGCAGGACCGGGGGGACCGATGCCGCCGGTGAGCCGTGCATTCGAGACGGTGGGCCTCGCCAAGGTCTCGCAATCCGCCTTCGAGGCCCGGGAGCTCGGAATTCTGCGGCGCCGGGACACCATCGTCATGAATCGGGACCGGGTCCTCGCCGAGGCGATCGACAAGGTCCATGCGCTGCTACCCGGCTATGCGCCTCCCGAGCCGCCGCTGTTCCGTCTACCCGGTCGCTCAGGCAAGGCGGCGCTGGAACTCGCGATCGGGGACCTCTCGCGGGCCGGCAAGACGGCGCCGCACGACGTGGTAGTCGCCGATGCTCTTGCCCGGGTGCTGACCGGCGGAGACGCGGACCTGACCGATGAAGTCGCAGAGGACGACCTGCTGGCGCTGGAGCGCGAAGCCGCGCTCTCCCTGCTGCGCACGGAGGGGACGCGGGCCCGCATCGAGCACATGCTCAGGAACGGGCGGCCGCTGCGCAATTGAGAGCGCCGGTGGCCTTTCGGTTGAAGTTCGAAAGCCGGGGCGAGGGCACAGTTGTGCGGACATGCCGAGTCGGTGAGGCGCGATGCGAGTCCGGCCGAGGTGCGATACCGTGATGGTCAGCGCGCCGTCCGAGAAGTTTCATGCAGCATGACGATCGCGGGAATGACGGCAAGGGTGAGTGGGCTTGAAGAACACTGAGATCGACGAGGAGGCCGGCAATGAAAAAAATTTGGCTCGACAGCTACACCCAGGGCACGCCGCACGAGATCGACCCCGACGCGTACCCGTCGCTCGTCGCGCTTGTCGACGAGGCAATCGCCCGTTTTCCGGACCGCCCGGCCTTCGAGAACATGGGTGTGCGCATCACCTTCGCCGAGCTCGATCGGCTCGCAAAGGACTTCGCGGGGTTCCTCGCCACGAGACCCGGGCTCGCCAAGGGCGAGCGCATCGCCCTGATGATGCCGAACGTCCTGCAGTATCCGGTTGCGCTCCTCGGCGCGCTGCGCGCCGGTCTTGTCGTCGTCAATACGAACCCGTTGTACACCGCACGCGAGCTTCGCCATCAGCTCGCCGATTCCGGCGCGCGTGCGATCGCGGTGCTCGAGAACTTCGGGCACGTGCTCGAGGAGTGCATCGACGATACCGAGGTGAAGCACGTGGTCGTGACCAGCCTCGGCGACATGCTCGGCTTCCCGAAGTCGGCGCTGGTGAACTTCGTGGTGCGGCACGTCAAGAAGCTCGTGCCCCGGTTCCGGATCGACGGCGTGGTCCGCTGGAAGGACGCGTTCGACGCGGACCGCGGGGCGACGGCCGGAGCAGTGGAGCTCGCGGGCGGGGATCTCGCGTTCCTCCAGTACACCGGAGGCACCACCGGAGTCTCCAAAGGCGCGATGCTCACCCACCGCAACATGGTCGCCAACATCCTCCAGGCGGATGGCTTCCTGCGCCCGTTCGCCCATGAGGGAGAGGAGGTGATCGTCACCGCGCTGCCGCTCTACCACATCTTCGCGCTCACCGTGAACTGCCTCACGTACATGCGGTTCGGCGCCATGAGCGTGTTGATCACCAACCCGCGGGACATGCCGGGGTTCGTCAAGACGCTCAAGGGCGTGCCGGTGACTGCGATCACCGGTGTGAACACGCTGTTCAACGGACTCATGAACACCGGCGGCTTCACCGATCTCGACTTCTCGTCGCTGCGCATTTCGGTCGGCGGCGGCATGGCGGTGCAGAGCGCGGTGGCGCAGAGGTGGAAGGAGTTGACCGGGGTCGCGCTCCTCGAAGGCTACGGGCTGACGGAGACGTCTCCCTCGGCATGCATGAATCCGTTGCACCTCGACGACTACACGGGGTCGGTCGGGGTGCCGATGCCGAGCACCGAATGCCGAGTGATCGATGACGCGGGGAACGAGCTTCCCGTCAATACGCCCGGGGAGATCTGCATTCGCGGCCCGCAGGTCATGAAGGGATATTGGAACCGGCCCGAGGACACCGCTGCGGTGATCGACGAGGAGGGGTGGCTGCGCACCGGCGACATCGCGGAAATGGATGCGATCGGCTTTTTCCGCATCGTCGATCGGAAGAAGGACATGATCCTCGTGTCTGGTTTCAACGTGTATCCGAACGAGGTGGAGGAGGTCGTCTCAACGCATCCCGAGGTCCTCGAGGTCGGCGCCATCGGTGTGGCCGACGAACTCAGCGGAGAGGCGGTCAAGATCGTCGTCGTGAAGCGTTCACCGGGGCTGACGGAGGAGTCGTTGCGGGCGTACTGCCGGGAGCACCTCACCGGCTACAAGCGCCCCCGGCACATCGAGTTCGCGCACGAGCTCCCGAAGACCAAC